>CAXUGZ010000042.1:0-8840 GCA_964250685.1 uncultured Sphingomonadaceae bacterium | reverse complement strand
AGCAGATCAACCAGGGCCAGATGGACCGCTGGAACATCGTCGTCACGCTCAACTATCTGCCCGCCGCGATCGAGGCGCGGATCGTGCTCGCCAAATCAGGCGAGTATGACAAGCCCGACGGCAAGAAGACGGTCGATCAGATGGTGAAGGTCGCCGATCTCACCCGCCAGGGCTTCATGGCGGGCGACATCTCCACCGTGATGAGCCCGCGCACGGTGATCTCCTGGGCGCAGAACACGCTGATCCTGGGCGATGTCGGCTTCGCGTTCCGCCTGTCCTTCCTCAACAAGTGCGACGAGGCCGAGCGCGCCCTGGTGGCGGAATATTACCAGCGCGTGTTCGGCAAGGACCTGCCCGAAAGCATCGTCGGCAAGGCTTGACGCAAAGCGCAGGCGGACTAAGTGGACTAGGCAGCTGCGAGGTTTGCGATGGCCACGGTAATGAATGTGCACGAGACAAAAACCCATTTGTCAAAGCTGCTCGACCGTGTCGAGGCGGGCGAGGAGATCATCGTGGCCCGTGCAGGCAAGCCGTGCGCCAAGCTGGTGCCGATTACCGAGCAGCCGGCGCTTCCCCCGCGCAAGCCTGGGCGCTTGCAAGGGCTGGTGGGCCACATTCCCGATTCGGTTTGGTTCGATCCCCTGCCGGACGACGAACTCGATTTGTGGGAAGGCAAGCACAAGGACTTCAGCTGATCGGCCGAGATGCGCCTCCTGCTCGATACGCATGCGCTGCTGTGGTGGTGGGGCAATGATCCGAAGCTCCCTCCGAGGCTGCGCTCCCTGATCGGCGATCGCAGGAATGAGGTTAATGTGAGCGCGGTCAGCGGATGGGAGATCGCGAACAAGGTGCGGTCAGGCAAGATGCCCGAGATGAACGACTATATTGGCACGTACGATACGCTGGTGGTCGACGACGGCTTCAAGCACCTGGCAATCAGCCATGACCACGCCGTCACGGCCGGCCTGCTCGAAGGGACACATCGCGATCCGTTCGATCGTATGCTCGCGGCACAAGCGCTAACGGGGCAGTTGACGGTGGTCACGCGCGATCGCCAAATCGCCGCGTTCGGTTGTGCAACGCTCTGGTAATGGCCGAGCAGACCCCCCTCGACGCGTTGCGCGCCGTCCTCGCCGGCACCGCGCGCGCGATCGCGCACGAGCCCGAACTGGAGCTTTCCTTCACCGCCGACGCGCCCTCGGCGTCGATGAAGCAGTTGCGCGTGCCGATGCCGGCGCGGACGCTGCCCGCCGCGCAGGTGGCGGAGGCACGCGGGTTTGCGGACGGGTTCGCGCTGCGCCAGCGTCACCACGACAGCACGCTCCATGCCCGCACGGCCCCCGCCGAGGCGAGCGCGCGCGCGGTGTTCGACGCGGTCGAGCAGGCGCGGGTCGAGGCGCTCGGCGCGCGCGCGATGGCCGGGGTGCGCGGCAACCTCGCCCAGGCGCTGGAGATGCGGCTCAAATCCGATCCGCTGACGCGTGCGCGCACCCGCGCGGAGGTGCCGCTCGCCTCCGCGCTGGCGCTGATGGTGCGCGAACGGCTGACCGGCGACGCTCCTCCCGCGCTGGCCGAGGCGGGAATGGCGCTGGTGCGCGACTGGATCGAGGACAAGGCGGGCGCCGATCTCGACGCACTTGGGTTCGCGCTCGACGACCAGCCCGCGTTCGCGCGGCTGGCGACGCGCGTGCTCGAGGACCTCGACCTGGTCGAGATCAGCCCCGAGCCGACCGAGCCCGAGGAAGGCGAGGAGGGCGAGGGCCAGGACCAGCAGCAGAGCGACGACGGCGAATCGGGCGAGGACGACCAGCCCGGCGGCCAGAGCGAGTCGCAGATGGACGTGCGCAGCGAGGCTGCCGAGAGCGGCCAGGACGGCGAAACGCGCGACGCCGACGAGGGAGAGTTCGAAGGCGACGGTCACGAAGGCGAGGAGGGCGATGACGGTGTCCAGCCCGCGCGCCCCAACCGCCCATCGTCCGAAGGTCCGGTGCTGCTCGATTACAAGCCCTATACCCAGCGCTTCGACGAGACGGTGGAGGCGATCGGCCTGTGCGACGAGGAGGAGCTGACGCGGCTGCGCGCCTATCTCGATCAGCAGCTGGTCCACCTGCAGGGTGCGGTCACCAAGCTCGCCAACCGGCTCCAGCGCCGGCTGATGGCGCAGCAGAACCGCTCCTGGCAGTTCGATCAGGAGGAGGGTTTGCTCGACGCCGCGCGGCTCGCGCGCGTGATCGTCAGCCCGGCGCACTCGCTCTCCTACAAGATCGAGCGCGACACCGATTTCCGCGACACGGTGGTCACCTTGCTGATCGACAATTCGGGGTCGATGCGCGGGCGCCCGATCTCGATCGCGGCGATCTCGGCGGACATCATGGCGCGCACGCTCGAGCGGTGCGGCGTCAAGGTCGAGATCCTGGGTTTCACCACCCGCGCGTGGAAGGGCGGCCAGGCGCGCGAGGCGTGGCTGCAGGCGGGGCGGCCGGCGACCCCGGGACGGCTCAACGACTTGAGGCACATCGTCTACAAGCGCGCGGACGAGCCGTATCGCCGCGCGCGCAAGAATCTCGGCCTGATGATGCGCGAGGGCCTGCTCAAGGAGAATATCGACGGCGAGGCCTTGCTGTGGGCGCACAGCCGGCTACTCGCGCGCACCGAAGAGCGGCGCATCCTGATGGTGATCTCCGACGGCGCGCCGGTGGACGATTCGACGCTGTCGGTGAACAGCGGATCATATCTGGAGAAGCATCTGCGCCAGGTCATCGCCTGGATCGAAAATCGCTCCGCGGTCGAGCTGATCGCGATCGGCATCGGCCACGACGTGACGCGTTATTATCAGAAAGCGGTGACGATCATGGACGCCGAGCAGCTCGGCGGGGCGATGGTCGAGCAGCTCGCCGGCCTGTTCGACGCCGAATAAAGCCAGGCCTAACAGCCGCGATCGATCGCGCGCCCGGCGAGCGCCCCGACCCCCGCGCCCACCACCGTGCCGACGCCGCGGTCTCCGCGTCCGGCAGCGGCATTGCCGAGCAGGCCCCCGGCGATCGCGCCGAGGATGGTGCCGCCGGTGCCGCGATCGCAGCGGCGATACCTGTCACGCGAGCGCTCGCGGTAATAAGCGCGCGGCGGGGGCGGGGGGGCGGGACGATGCCAGCCATAGCCGGCGCGGTCATAATATCCCTGATCGTAGCCGGGGGGTGCGTCGCGGTAACGCGCCTGTGCCGGGGTAAGCGCCGCGCTCGCGAGAACCAGCGCGCCGGTCAGCTTGAGCATCCAGATCGCCATCACCAGCACCTCGCCACACGGCGGAAACAACCGCCAGCGACGTTCACTGGCGGATTGTGGGTGAGCGGACCCTGAATGACGCGGTTAGGCCGCGTTCAGGCAGCGGCGGGAGCGGCCGCCTTCTCGATCTCGCGCTTGAGGCGGCGGACACGCAGCGAGAGCTTCTCGCCGGGCGTCTTGCGCAGCCAATTGTCGAGTCCGCCGACATGCTCGACCGAGCGCAACCCGTGCGTTGAGACGCGCAGCTTCACGCCCTTGCCGAGCGCGTCCGACAGCAAAGTGACGTTCTGCAGATTGGGCAGGAACGTCCGCTTGGTCTTGTTGTTGGCGTGGGAGACGTTGTGTCCCACCTGCCGGCCCTTGCCGGTCAGTTCGCAAATTCGCGCCATGCGCTTGAGCCCCGATGTCGGTTGGGTGGAAAGAGCGTGCGCCTAGCCGCGCTGTGCGGATTCGTCAAGCGGGGGAGGGTGCAACCACCACGGTCGACGCGCGTTAGCCTAGATCAACAAGGGAGCAGTTCATGCGCGCGATCGTAACAATTCTCGTCATCGTCGTCCTCGTCGCGATCGTCGCGGTCGCGACCGGGTTCGTCAATTTGCACGGCAATTCGGGATCGATGCCCAAGGTTGCGGTCGAGGGTGGCTCGATGCCGAGCGTCAAAGCGGATGTGGGCAGCGTCGACGTAGGCACCAAGAACAGCACGATCGACGTTCCCAAGGTCGATACCGTCAAGAAGACCGTGTCGGTGCCCACGGTCTCGGTGACCAAGCCGCAGTGATGACCGCCGGCGCCAGCCCCGCCGCGATCGTCGCGGCGATCCTGCTGCCGCCGCTCGGGATCTTCCTCGCGCGGGGTCCGGGAAAGCCGTTCTGGGTAGGCGTGCTTCTTACCCTGATCGGCTGGATCCCGGGCATTGTGTTCGCGTTGGTCGTTCTCTTCCAACCGCGGTTCCTCGCTCGCGCCTAGAACGCGCGGGGGTTAGACCGCAGCATGGGCTTTCCGCTCCCCGCGCCGATGCGACTGGCGATCGACCTCGCGGCGCAGGCAGCGGAGGCGGGGGAGGTCCCTGTCGGCGCGGTCGTGATCCATGGGGTCGAGGTCGTCGCGACCTCGGCCAACGCGATGCGCACCACGCTCGATCCCACCGCACATGCTGAGATCGTCGCCATCCGCCGCGCGGCGCAGGCGCTGGGGCGCGCTCGGCTGGACGGCTGCGACCTGTGGGTGACGCTGGAGCCGTGCGCGATGTGCGCCGGCGCGATCGTCCATGCGCGGCTGGCGCGGCTTTACTATGCGGCCGACGATCCCAAGGGCGGCGCGGTCGCGCATGGCGCGTGCCTGTTCGCGCAGCCGACCTGTCACCATCGTCCCGAAATCTATGCGGGCATCGGCGCGGACCAGGCCGGCGCGCAACTCCGCGCCTTCTTTGCCGCGCGGCGATAGAAGCGGTCCGTCAGAAGTCGAACTGCATCCGCATTGCATAGACGTCGCCCTTGGCGGTCGTGCCGTTCAGCGAAACCGGCGCCGCCACCAGAGGCGAGTTGATGCCCTTGAAGCGTATGTAGTTGAACGTGTAGCGCGTGTTCGGATTGAGATACCAGTTCAGCCCCCCCGTCAACGAGGTAGCGCGGTGCGGCAGCGGCGAGAGATCGGCGTCGGTCAGGTTCAGCCGGTCGTAGCGCGCGGTAAGCTCGAACGCGCCCCAATGCCCCCCGCCATAGTTGAAGTCGTTGAACGGCTTCACCCGATCGACGATGCCGTTCCTGAACACGCGCGATTCTCCGGTGAGGAAGAAAGTCGCGAAGGCGTAATAGCCCGAAAAGTCCAGGCTCGGCACGAGGCCGTAGCGATCGACGCTGAGGTGATCATACTCGCTCTGCACCGAGAAGGGGCCGAACACGATCGCGCCCTCGCCGCCGACGAAGGTCGCCGAGCGCACGCCGCGCGTCTGGCCGCCGATCGGCCCGGTGGTGATCGGTCCGATCGCGATCGCCTCGATCAGGCCGCCATCCACGCGCGTATCCGGGCGATCGCCGAGATTGGTGATGGTCTTGGCGGCCAGGTTGCTGACGTGATAGGCCGAGACGCCGACATGGAGGAGGCGCCCGGTGTCGAGGATCGGATCCCAGGTGACGCGGCCGTTGACGCCGTAGGTCTCGCCCGGGGTGGCGTTGTTGCGCTGCACCGCCTCGCCCGCGCCGAAGATGCCGATCGCGGCGTTGAGCTTGGTCGTCTGATAGGCGACGCTCACGCCCACGCGCCGCTCGGCGCCGACCGCGCCGAACGCGTTGTTCGCCATGCCGCGCTCCAGGAAGGTGTTGAGCGCGTCGGTGCTGTTCGCCTCCAGCCCGTAGGGCGCCTTCTGCTGGCCGATCGTGAGCACGAATTTGGGGATGCCGGTATATTGGATGTACGCGTCGAGCAGGTTGACCGTGTTCTTCACGAACTCAGCCTCGATGCGGTATTTGAACACCTTGAACGCGGTGCCGTCGAAGCCGAAGCGCGCGCGGCGGATATCGGTGCCGTTATTGTACGCGTAGCCGCCCGCGCGCTCGTTATAGGCGGCATAATCGATCTGGAAGGTGCCGCGCGGGTGGAAACTGAAGCTGTCGGTGACGTCGGCGAAGGTCGGCGCGGCGCCGGGCTGCACCCCCTTGGCGGCGCGCACCTCGACCTTGCCGACGCGCGTCGCCACTTCGGCGGCCTGCGCCTCGAGCTCGCGGTTGCGCGATTCGAGCGCGTTCACCTTGGCCTCGAGCTCGTTCAGCCGATCGAGCACCGCGTCGCCCGTCTTGGGCGGCGGCGCGACGGCCGGCGCGGCGGTGCCCGACAGATCGGTCGGCACGGCGGTGTCGATCACGGCTGGAGGGGCCTCGGCGTTCGAGCGCCCCGTCACGTCGGTGGACTTGCTGTTGCTGTCGGTCAGCGGCGCGTCCACCGAGGATTGGCTGTTCGGCGGCGTCACGGTCTGCGCGACGGCCGCGCCGGCGAAGGCCAGCGCAGAGGCGCCGCCGAGCAGGAAGTGGCGAAACATCATGATATGCCCCTGTTGGTGAAGGCGCTGGAGCCCCGGCTCAGCGCTTGGCGTCCTCGAACACCTGGTCGAACAGCCCGCCGTCGTTGAAGTGCGCCGCCTGCACCCGCTGCCAGCCGCCGAAATTGCGGTCGATCTGGAGCAGGGGCAAATTGGGGAAGCGCGCCTTATACCGCGCCGCCACCGTAGGATCGAGCGGCCGGTAGTAATTGCGCGCGATGATGTCCTGTCCCTCCGGCGTGTAGAGGAAGCGCAGATAGGCTTCGGCGACCTTGCGCGTGCCCTTCTTCTCGACCACGCGATCGACCCATGCCACCGGCGGCTCGGCGCGGATCGAGATCGAGGGCACGACGATGTCGAACTTGCCCTTGCCGAGCTGGTTGACCGCGAGGAACGCCTCGTTCTCCCAGGCGATCAGCACGTCGCCCTGGCCGCGCTGGACGAAGGTGGTGGTGGCGCCGCGCGCGCCCGAATCGAGCACGGGCACGTTGCGGAACAGCTTGGTCATGAAGTCGCGCGTGGCGGCGACCGAGCCATATTTACGCTGGGCGTAGCCCCACGCGGCGAGATAGTTCCAGCGCGCGCCGCCCGACGTCTTGGGATTGGGGGTGATCACCTTCACGCCCGGCTTCACCAGATCGTCCCAATCGTGAATGCCCTTGGGATTGCCCTTGCGGACGAGGAACACGATCGTCGAATAATAAGGCGTCGATCCCTGCGGCAGGCGCGTCTGCCAGTTGGGCGCGATCGCCTTGGCCTTGTCGGCGATCGCGTCTATGTCGCCCGCCAGCGCGAGCGTGACGACATCGGCCTGCAGCCCGTCGATCACCGCGCGCGCCTGGCTGCCAGAGCCGCCATGGCTCTGCTTGATCACCACGTCCTGCCCGGTCTGCGCCTTCCACTGTTTGGCGAACGCCGCGTTGATGTCGCGATAGAGTTCGCGCGTGGGATCGTAGGAGACGTTGAGCAGCTCGACGGGCGCGGCCACCGCCACCACGCTCGTCAGCGCCAGCGCCGCCGACGCGAGCGCCGCCGCCATCTTTCCGATCAACCGCATCATGCTTCCCCGTTAATCCCACTTGCGCGGTGGGAGTGCACAACGCGCCGCCCGCATGCCAGCAAAAAAACTTTGGCCGGACGAAAGAGATTAACCGTGGATGCGCCGCCGCTCGGCGCGGCTCAGTTGAGCACCATCGGCGCGCTGCCGCGCGCGATCAGCCGGCCGATCGCATCGAACAGCTTGTTCATCGCCACCGGCTTCAGGATCACCTCGTCGGCGCCCTGATCGATGCAGTCGCGGCAGATGTCGAGCGCGGTATCGGCGGTGACGACGATGACGGGCACCGACGCCTTGGTGTCGGTCCGCGCGCGGATGTGGCGGATGGCGGTGAGCCCGTCCATGCCGGGCATGCGCAGGTCCATCAGCACGATGTCGTATTGGCCCTGGTCGATCATCCGCAGCCCGGTCTCGGCATCGGCCGCCTCGTCCATGTTGGCGCCCGCGACGGTCAGCATGTCGCGCACCACCCGGCGGTTCATCGCGTCGTCCTCGACGAACAGGATGTTCACTTCGACACTCCCGTCACGCGGATCAAGCGGCCATGTCGCGGCTGGCGACATCGTCGCTGTAGACCATCTGGAGCGCCGCGAGAAGATCGGGCGCGCCAATCGGCTTGGCGATGAGCTGTGCGCCGATCTGCGCCGCGGCGGCGACCACCTCGGGGCCGGGGGCGGGCCACAGCAACGTCATGCGCGCGCCCGCCGCTGCCGCGGCGCGGGCGAGGCGTTCGGCCTGCGCCGGATCGAGCGCGATGGTCGCGCCGTCCGCGACGAGGTGATCGATCCCGCCGCCGTTGAGCGCCGACGCCGCCTCGTCTGCATTGGGCACGACGTGCAGCCGGCCGACATGCGGCGTCAGCAGCGCGCGCAGGATGCCCTGGCTGAGCGGATTGGCCTCCACCAGCAGCAGCCCCGCCGCCGCCAGGCTCTCCGCGCGCGCGCCGGCCCGGGCTAGCGCCGCCGGGGCGGCGACACCCATGTCCGATCGTTCCAGCGGGATATCGATGGTGAAGGTGGAGCCCGCGCCGTCGGTGCTTGCCACGAGGATGTCGCCGCCCATCGCGCGCGCCAAGTTGCGGCAGATCGTGAGGCCCAGGCCCGTGCCGCCATGGCGGCGCGTGGTGCCGCCGTCGATCTGCCGGAACGATTCGAAGATCTCGCCGACCCGGTCGGCGGGAATGCCGATGCCGCTATCGATCACGTCGATCCTGAGCCGTTCGCCGTCGGGGCCGGGCACCGCCGCGGCGGCCAGCCGGACCGCGCCCCGATCGGTGAACTTGATCGCGTTCGACATGAGGTTGAACACGATCTGCCGCAGCCGCGTCTCGTCGGCGACGACCGCGGGCGGACACTCGGCGATGTCGAGCGCGATGGCGATGCCCTTGGTCTGCGCCTGTCCCTCCCACACCTGCGCCGCGTCGTGGAGCAGCCGGCGCAGGTCCATCGCGCCGGGATGGATGACGAG
>CAXUGZ010000041.1:0-8853 GCA_964250685.1 uncultured Sphingomonadaceae bacterium | reverse complement strand
CTGTTAGATGGCGGGCTTGCGGCGCACAACCGCCACGGCGCGCGCGCACGGGCCCCACGCGTTGCATTCCGCGCCGCGATGCGACATTGGCGGCGCCGATCGATCGATCGGCGGAAGCCCTTGCAAAGCCGTCATGATCCGGAGGACGAGCGACGTGTTCAGGCGAAGCGCCGGCGGGGGCCGTGCGGAAGTATCGGGTGCGTCGCTCGCCAAGGCGTTCGTCGCGCGCGCCGATGCGGCGCGCGACGAGCGGCGCTTCCGCGAGGCGGCGGTGCTGTACGAGGAGGCGATCCGCCTCGGCGCGCCGGGCGGGGGCGTGCACGTCCAGGCCGGGCACATGTTCAAGGAATCGGGCGATTTCGCCGCCGCCGAGCGCCACTATGACGAAGCGGCGCGGCGGATGCCCAAGGACGCCGATCTCGCGCTCCAGCTCGGGCATTTCTACAAGATCGCGGGGAGGCTGCGCGAAGCGCAGCTTTCCTATCACCGCGCGCTCCAGCTCAGGCCCGGCTGGGAGGTGCCCGCCGGCGAACTGACGCACCTGCGCGATACCGGGTGGGCGCCCGCGACGGAGGAGGCGCCCGAGCGGCCGCTCGTGCCGATCGGCTTCGATCTCGAACGCGATGCCGAAGATATCGCGCGCGCCGCCGCTTACAAGGACCTGGCGCCCGAACTGATGCCGGTCCCGCCCGAAGAACTGCTGCACCGCAACGGCGAATCGATCCATCTGCGCCGGCTCGGCCGCCCCGAGCGGACCTATTGGGGCACGCAGCCGACGCTGCGCGGGGTCGAGGCGATCCGCGGCTTCTGCATCTCCGCCGATCCGATCGTCGAGATGCAGATCCTGCTCAACGGCGTGCTGATCCATCGCGGCCCGACGCGATCCTATCCGCTGCCGAACGAGATCGAGAACTTCAAGCTGCGCAAATACGTCTTCAACGTGTGGATCGACCTGCAGGAGTTCCTGCCCGGGCGCTACAGCGTCGAGCTGCGCTTCCGCGACGCGCGCGACACGCGCGACGATCATGGCGGCCGCCGCTCGCACCGTCAGGACGTGGTCATCGCCGCGCCCTTGCCCGAGCCAGTCTTCCAGGGCGGCGACGCCTGGACGCCGCCGACCGACCCCGGCGATCCGCGCTCGGTCGAGGAGCAGATCAACGCACGGCCGAGCGTCGTCACCGACGCCAAGCGGCGGATCTTCCGCGAGCCGATCCGCAACGTGCTGGTGCTTCGTACCGATCAGCTCGGCGATATCGTCATCTCGGTGCCCGCTTTGCGACGGCTGCGCGCGCTGTTGCCCGATGCGCGCATCGTCGGGCTGTTCACCGCGGCCAACGCCGATCTGGCGCGCACGCTCGGCGTGCTCGACGAGGTGATCGTGGTCGATTTCCCTGACGACAAGGAGGTCCAGCGCAAGCGGATCATGTCGCCCGAGAAGCAGGAGGCGCTGCGCGCGCAGCTTGCTCCCTACCAGTTCGATCTGGCCTTCGATCTCGCGCCCGCGGTCGCGTCGCGCCCGCTGCTGTTGCTGTCGGGCGCTAAGATGCTCGCGGGCATGCGCCACGACACCTGGCCGTACCAGCTCACCTCGTTCGACTTCACCGTCCACGATGCGATGGGCCGATCCGATATCCTGCCGCCCTCGTCCAAGACGCTGGCGTTCATCGAGGCGCTGGGCGTGATGATCAACGGCGGCGCGGAGGTGGTGCGCCGCGCCGATCTCCCGCGCGATCGGCTGGCGGCGTTCGGCATCGGCGCGGATGAGCGCTTTGTCATCCTCCACACCGGCGCGCGCGTCGTCTTCAGCCGCTGGCACGGCTATCCCGAGCTCGCGCGTCGCGTGCTCGACGCGACGGGCCTCAAGGTCGTGATGCTGAGCGAAGATGTCGCCACGCGCGGCCAGCTCGATCCGGCGCTGCTCGCCGATCCGCGCTTCGTCCTGCTCGACCAGCGGCTCGCCTTCGACGATTTCGACGCGCTGCTCTCTTATTGCGCGGTGTTCGTCGGCAACGATTCGGGGCCCAAACACCTCGCGTCGCTGCGCGGATCGAACGTGGTCAGCCTGCACACCGCGCGCATCAACTGGGCCGAATGGGGGCAGGAGCTGACGGGCAAGATCATCCACCGCCAGGTCCCCTGCGCCGCCTGCCACGTCTATAACGATCCCGAGGAGTGCGGGCGCGACATCGTCTGCATGACCAGCATCTCGGTCGACGAGGTGTGGGGCGCGATGCTGCCCTATCTGGACGACGCGCGGCACCCGGCCTAAGGCGCGGCATGATCGTCGTCACGGGAGCCGCCGGCTTCATCGGCTCCAACATCGTCGCCGCGCTCAACGCCGCCGGGCGCAGCGACATCGCCGTCTGCGACTGGCTCGGAAACGGCGACAAGTGGCGCAACCTGGCCAAGGCGGCGTTCGTCGATTTCGTGCCGCCGCCCGAGCTCGATGGCTGGCTGCGCGCACGCGGCGACATCGACGCGATGATCCACATGGGCGCGATCTCGGCGACCACCGCCAGCGACGGCGACGCGATCGTCGAGACCAACTTCCGCTTCTCGCTGCGCCTGCTCGATTTCTGCACCGTCGCGCGGGTGCCGCTGCTCTATGCCTCGTCGGCGGCGGTGTATGGCGAGGGCGATCAGGGCTTCGACGACGACATCGCACCCGCGGCGGTCGCCGCCTTGCGCCCGCTCAACCTCTATGGGTGGAGCAAGCGCCAGTTCGATTTCGTCGTCGCCGAGCGGCTGGCGCGCGGCGCGCCGCTGCCGCCGGTCTGCGCCGGCTTCCGCTTCTTCAACGTGTTCGGCCCCAACGAATATCACAAGGGGGACATGAAGAGCATCGTCGCCAAGATTTCGGGACCGATCGGCCGGGGCGAGCGCATCACGCTGTTCAAGAGCCATCGCGAGGGAATCGCCGACGGCGACCAAAGGCGTGATTTCGTCTATGTCACGGATGCGGTCGACGTGGTGCTCGCGTTCCTGCGCGCGGATGCGCCGAGCGGCATCTTCAACGTCGGCACGGGGCAGGCGCGCAGCTTCCGCGAGCTGGCCGAGGCGGTGTTCGCCGCGCACGGGCGCGCGCCTGCGATCGACTATGTCGACATGCCGGAGGCGATCCGCGACAGATACCAGTATTTCACGCAGGCCTCGCTCGCCAATCTGCGCCGCGCCGGCCACCGCGCCGAAGCCGCGCCGCTGGAGGAGTCGATCGCGGATTATGTCCGCCGCTATTTGACGCAGGACGATCCCTACCGGTGACGCGGTCGCCACAGATCGACTCCATTGCACGCATGGTCGCTGGTGGACCCGTGCCGGGATGTCCGCTATCCGCGGGCACGGAGGGTGTGCAGGGTTGGTGAGCAGCGAAGCGACCGCGTCCCGCCCGGCTGCGGCACGGCGGAACAAACCCCTCGAGCAGCACCGGCATGGCCTGCTGGCGCCTTTCATCGGGAAAGGGCCGGTGTTCGCGGTCGAACCCGGCGAATGGACCGCCGCCGAGGGCGAGCATGATGTCGTGCTCGCCGCCCATCAGCTTCAGGATATCGCCGACTACCGCGCGGCGCTGCAGGCTTGGTTCGGGGCGGTGCGCGTCGGCGGCCACCTGATCGTCGTGGTGCCGCACGCCTTCCTCTACGACCGCCAGCTCGAACTGCCGTCGCGCTGGAACCCGGCGCAGCGCCATCTCTACACGCCGGGCACGCTGATGGAGCAGGTCGAAGAGGCGCTCACGCCCAATTCGTATCGCGTGCGGCTGCTCGCCGACGACGACACCGGCTACGCCTACGATATGCCGCCCGCGCTGGAGCCCGACGGCCATAGCGACGTGCTGCTGGTGCTGGAGCGGATTGCGCCGCCCGAATGGACGCTGGACGTGCCGCTCGCGATCAAGGCAGCCGCGCCGGACTACGCGTTCGAGCCGCCGCGCACGCGCGTCGAAATGCCGGGCACGCGCAAGATCGCCAAGGTGCTGCTCCTCAAGCTCGACCATCTCGGCGACTTCATCATGGGCCTCTCCGCGCTGGAGAAGGCACGCGCGGTCTTCGCCGATGCCGAGATCACCTTGGTGGTCGGTTCGTGGAACGCGCAGATGGCGCGCGCGTCGGGCCTCGCCGATCACGTCATCGCATTCGACGCCTTCCCACGCAACTCGACCGAGGAGCAGGCCAACGTGCCCGCGCGCGAGGCGGTCTTCCGCGAGACCGTGCAGGGCGAATACGACCTCGCGATCGATTTGCGCGCCGACCTCGACACGCGCGTCCTGCTGAGGTGCGCCAAGGCCGGCCTGCGCGCGGGCATCGGCACGCGCGCGCAGTTTCCGTGGCTCGACATCTTCCTGCCGCTCGACTTCAATCGCAACGAGCCCGAGACCGCGCGCGAATATAAATACAACAACCACGACTTCATCTCGCAGGGCCCGGTCAAGCGCGGCGACTATCGCAGCTTTTCGTCCGGCGCGACGGTCGAGCGCTTCTGCGCGATCATCTGGGGCCCGTATCACTCGCTGCGCGCGGGGCGCTATTTCTTCGAGCCGCATATCGAGCTCGCGCCCGACAGCAACGGCATGCTGCTGCTCGACATCGGGCTCGATACCAAGCGCGTGGCCTTCGCGACCTTGCCCTCGCCCGAGCCCGTCCGGCTGTCGTTCGCGGTCGAGCAGCCCGAGGCGAAATTCGAATTCCGCATCTGGACGGTCGCGGACATGCCCTCGATCGATCTGAGCTTCTTCGGCGGGCGGCTGGTGCGCGAGGGCGCGGCGAGCGTGCTCCACCAGTCCGAATATCTGTTCCTGCTGATCGATCTGGTCGCGACCCGCCTGCAGCGCACCGGGCTGCTGACCGAGGCCGGTGCGGGATGAGCGGCATTCTGGTCGCGCCCTTCTCGAACAGCGGTATCCGCGACTGGCCGAGCACGCGCTATCGCGCGATGATCGGGCTGCTGATCGACGCGCTTCCCGATGAGCGGGTGCGCGTGATCGGCACCGCCAACCAGAAATTGCGCGCGAACGCGATCGTGCGCGATCTGCCCGTCGCGCGCGTGGTCAACAGCTGCGGCAAGCTTTCCTGGGCGCAGATGGTGGCCGAGCTGCGCACCGCGACCTGCGTGATCGGCAACAATTCGGGGGTCGCGCATCTCGGCGGCCATTTCGGCGTGCCGACCGTGTGCGTGTTCGGCGCGTCGCACCAGCGCCACGAATGGCGGCCGCTGGGGCGAAGCGTCATCCTGGTCTCGCGCGCGATCGGCTGCTCGCCCTGCCAGCTCGATCACGGGCAGGTCAGCCCCTATGACAAGGCCTGCCTGCGCGCGATCGAGCCGGGCGTGGTGGTCGACGCCGCGCTGACGATCATCGCGCGGGTGGCCGCGCGGGAGCCGTTTGCGGGGGAGGAGGCGGATCGCATGCGGATCGTCGGAAGCGCCTGATGTTCAGGTGGATCGAGCGACTCAGGCGCGTGGACGCGCTGGAGACGGAGATCGCCGCCTTGCGCGCCGAGACCGCCGCGCTCGCGCTCGAGGCCGAACGCGCCAAGGCGCGCGCGGCGGCGGCCGATGCGCTGGGCGAGCGGCTCGCCGCGCTCAAGGACCATGCCGCGCGCGAGGCCGAGCGCGCGGCCGACGCCGGCCGCACCGTGGCCGCGCTGGCCGCGCGGCTGGAGCAGGCCGAGCGGAGCGCGGCCGACGCCGCGCTCCGCTACGAGCGACAGTCCGACGCGGCGAAGGCGGTGGAGGACGAGCTGGCGCGCGTGCGGACCGGGCTGCTCCGGCTCGAGCAGCAGGTCCGGCTCGACGCCGAGGCGGCCGACACCGCCGCGCGCGCGCTGCTCGAGCGGATCGAGCTGGCGCGCGACGGAAAGGGCGCTTGAGCCTGCGACCCGACCGCGGGTAAACCTTGTCTTTACGCACCCCGGCTAGAACCCCCGACATAATTTAAGGGAGAGAGGTGCGACGGCACCTTCTCGGGAGCCGGACATGTCCTTCGCGATCCAGCACGAAGCCGCCGACCTTGGCGAGACTTTGGTCGGTATCGCCGCCGCGGAAGGCAGTGCGGCGCATCCTTATACGCATTCGCTTGAGCTGAACGCCGATCTGTTCGCCACGCGCAACCTGGCCGACGTGCTCCACCTGCTCTCGATCCTGCACGGCGCGCAGCCGGGAATGATCGAGCTGGCGGGCGCGCGCAATCTCTGCGCGGGCGCCGATCCCTGGTTCACCGACGCGGCGGCGGGGTTCGCCGCCGAGCGCGCCTACCTCACCCAGCTGATCGTCGTCGCCGGGCCCACGCCGAGCACGCCGGGCGAGGCCGAGACCGGCGCGGCGGTGCTGGGGCAGCGCCACGCGCTCGAGACGATCGCCCAGTCCGACCGCCTCGGCTGCGCGCTCGGCGCCACCGCCGCATTGCTGCTCGACTGGCAGGCGATCCGCGCGGTGCTGGACACGGCGGCCGGCCGGATCGGCATCCCCGCTCCGCCGATCGTACTTCCCGACGAGACCGCGACCGCCGCCATGCTCGCAGGCCTACCCGCACAGCCGCCGCTCGACCGTGCGGTGCTGTTCGGCGCGCGCCAATTGCTCATCCAGCATTACGGGTTGTGGGCGCTGCTCGAGACGCGCGCCGCCGCCCGCGTCGCGCACTGAGGCCGCCCGCTCGCGTCACTTCGCGGTGACGACCAGCTCGATCCGGCGGTTGCGCGCGCGCCCCTGCTCGCTCGCATTATCGGCGACGTAATCGGTCGAGCCCTTGCCGATCGCCTCGATGCGGTCGGCGCGGATGCCGCCATGGACGAGGATCGCCTGCAGCCGATCGACCCGCGCGCGCGCCAGCGTGAGGTTCTGCGCGGGGGTGCCGACATTGTCGGTATACCCCACCAACCTCACCGCCGCGTGCGGATAGGCGCGCAGGATTTGCGCCATCGCATACATCGTGCGCAAGGTGGGCGTGTTGGGCGCGCTCGCCCACGGTTCAAACTGCGTGCCGGCGAAGCGGAAGGTGCGCGGCGGCGGCAGCGGCGAGGCGAGGTAGCGGGCAAGCTGCTCCTCGGTCGATCCGGGGCGCACCGCGATCGCGCTGTCGGGCAGCAGGATGATCCGGCCCGCCGCCGGATCGGCGACGAGCCGATGGCGACGGTCGACCGGCGCGGCGCGCGCCTGCGGCGTTGCCCGGTGGCATGCGCCGATCGCAAGCGACGCCAGCGCGACCGCTACCGCCAAGCCCTTCCTGCCATAGCGCATGCGACTCCCCCGACGCCCCGCGCGTACAATGCGCCACGCGCGCCGGGCGGGCAATCGCGGCTTTGCCTCAGGCGACCCCGTTGGCGTGGAAATGGGCGAGCATCCGCGCCCAGCCGTCCTTGGCGTCGACCTCGTTGTATGAGGCGCGGTAATCGGCATGGAAGCCGTGCTGCGCATCGGCATAGACGCGCAGGTCGGATCCGGTCTTGCCCGCCTTGGCGAGCGCCGCGCGCATCGCCTCGACATCGCTCTGCGTGATGCCCTGATCGAGCGCGCCGTACAGCCCGAGCACGGGCGCGCGCAGCTCGGCGGCGCGTGCGATCACCGGCTTGAGCTGGCCGTACCAGGCGACCCCGGCGCGCACGTCGGGATCGACCATCGCCGCGCGCCACACCACGCCCCCGCCCCAGCAGAAGCCGGTGATGCCGATCCGGTCGCCCGACGCGAAGGCCTGCGCCTTGAGCCACGCCGTGGTGGCGCGCACGTCGCCGTCGACCTGCTCCACCCCCGCCTGCTGGACGATCGGCATGATCTGCTTGAAATCCGCGATCGCGGGCAGGTCGACCCCCGAGCGGTAGAAGAAATCGGGCGCAACCGCGACATAACCGAGCCGGGCGAGCCGGCGGCAGATATCTTTGATGTAATCGTGGATGCCGAACACCTCGTTGACCACCACGATCGCCGCGTGCCGGCCGCCGCCCCTGGGCCGCGCGACATAGGCGGGAAGCGGCTGCGGCGCGCCGTTGGGGATGAACGCCCGCTCGATCGCCAGCCCCTCGTCGGGCGTGACGATCGGCGCCGCGTCCGCCGAAAAAGCGGCGACCGCATAGCCCGCGAAGAACAGCCCGGTCACCGCGCGGCGGCTGACGTGAAGATCCTCGGGGCGGGTGCCGTCGGGCCGGGTGAGAATAGTCATGCGCGCGCTCCTGCTGTCGTCCTCCAACGCTATCGCGCCGCGCCGCCGCCGTCCATCTATCGCAAAGCAGCTCCACATCGGGCGGGGCGCGGCTACAGGGGATGATGCCCCAGGCGCTGCCCCCTGCCCCGCCGCCGGAGATCGTCGTGACGGGCGCGGGACTGGCCGCGGCGGCGGGCGATGCCGCCTATGACGTCGTGACGATCGATCGCGCGCGCCTGACCTCGACCGCGAGCGGCCGGCTGGAGGACGTGCTGCGCGACGTCGCCGGCTTCCAGCAATATCGCCGCTCAGATTCGCGCTCGGCGCATCCCACCAGCCAGGGCGCGACCTTGCGGGGGCTGGGCGGCAACGCCGCGTCGCGCGCGTCGGTGGTGCTCGACGGCGTGCCGCAGATCGATCCGTTTGGCGGCTGGGTGAGCTTCACCGCGTTCGATCCGGCGCGGCTGGGCGAGGTGCGCGTGACGCGCGGCGGGGGCAGCGGCATCTACGGACCCGGCGCGCTCGCCGGCACGATCGAGATCGCCAGCGCCGGCCCCGATCAGCTTGCCCCGGTGGGAGCCTCCCTGCTCTACGGCAGCCGCAACGCGATCGATGCCGACGCCGCGGTGGCGGGGCGGCTCGGCTCGGGCTTCGCCACGCTGTCGGCCGCCTATCAGCGCGGCGACGGCTTCGTGCCGATCGTCGCCCGCCAGCGCGGGCCGATCGAC
>CAXUGZ010000040.1:0-8930 GCA_964250685.1 uncultured Sphingomonadaceae bacterium | reverse complement strand
CTTCATCGCCGCGCGCAGCCGCGCGCAGCAGGCGCGGCACGGGATCGGCACGATGGCGGTGCTCGGGCTCGACGCGGCGACCGCGGCGGCGGCGCTGGCCGAGCAGCCGCTCGCGGGTGCGGGCCTGGAGATCGCGGCGCACAACAGCAGCCAGGCGGTGACGGTCGCGGGCTCGGGCGAAGCGATCGATCTACTCGAGCGCGAGGCGACGCGGCGCGGCTGGCGCTTCACACGGCTCGACCTGGACTACGCATTCCACAGCGTCGCGATGGATCCGATCGCGCCACGCCTCGCCGCCGATCTGGCGGGGCTGGCGGCGGGGGGCGGGCGGCTGCCGTTCGTCTCGACCGTCACCGGCGGCGTGCTCGACGGGCGCGCGCTCGGCGCGGATTATTGGTGGCGCAACGTGCGCGAGCCGGTCGCGTTCGCCGAGGCCGCGCAGGCGATGGTGCGCGACGGCGCGCGCATCTTCGTCGAGATCGGGCCGCATCCGGTGGTGCAGGCCTATCTCACCGACGCGCTGCGCCTCGCCGACGCCGAGGGGCGCGTGCTGCCAAGCCTGTCGCGCCGCCCTGCGCGGCACGATCCGCTCGCGCTGATCGCGGCGCGCGCGCACGCGGCGGGCGCGGACATCCGCGGTGCGCGCGCCTTCGCCGGCGAGAGCCTGGCGCGCGGGCTGCCCGCTTATCCCTGGCAGCGCGAGCGCTTCTGGCTCGATCCCACGCCCGAGGCGAGCGATCGCGTGATCCTGCCGTTCGAGCATCCGTTGCTGGGCGTGCGCATCGGCGACGAGGCGGTCGAGTGGACGCGCCACATCGGGCTCGAGCTGCAGCCGTGGCTCGCCGATCACGCGGTGGGCGGGGCGGCGGTGATGCCCGCGGCGGCGATGATCGACATGGCGCTCGCCGCCGCGCGCGCGCGGCACCCCAATGCAGACGCGCTCGACCTGATGGACGTCGAGATCGGCCGCGCGCTGGTGATCGAGCCGCACCAGCTGCGCGAAATGCGGCTGCGCGTGCGATCGGGCGCGGGCGATTTCGAGCTCGCCTCGCGCCCGCGCCTGACCGGCGACGCGTGGGTGGTCCACATGACCGGGCGCATCGCCGAGAGCGACGCGGGCCCGGCATCCGACCCGATGGCCGGGGAGCCCGAGCGGCGGCTCGGCAGCGACACGCTCTATGCAATGGCCGCCGAAATGGGGCTGGCTTACGGGCCGGTGTTCCGCACCGTCTCCTCGGTCGAGGTGATGGGCGGCGACAGCGCGATCGTGCGCCTCGTCCCCGCTCCGGGCATAAGCGACGGTTTCGTGCTGCCGCCCAACCTGACCGACGGCGCGCTGCAGGGACTGCTCGCGCTCGCTGCCGACCGGCTCGGCACCGCCAGCGGGGTGCTGCCGTGGCGCTTCGGCCGCGTCCGCCTGCGCGGGCCCGCCGGAGCGATCCCCGCCTCCGCCGATCTGCGCGTCACGCGCGTCGGCCCCCGCTCGGTCCGCGCGGATGTGGTGCTGCGCGACGCGGCGGGCACGAGCATCGCCGAGCTCGACCAATGCTGGTTCGTGCGCGTCAGCCTCGGCCGGCAGGCGCGGCCCGAGGAGCAGTTCTTCCACACCGCGCTGGTCGCCAGCGCGGGGGTGGACGCGCGCGCGCCCGCCGATCTGGGGCGCGCGATCGCGGGGGATGAGGCGGGGCCCGCGGTGGAGGAGGGGCGGCTGCTGGCCGATGCCTTCGTCGCGGCGGCCGCGCTGGAGACGTTGCAGGCGCTCGCATCCGACGGCGCGACCCTGCTCCCGCAGGCGCTGATCCGCGACGGCCGGGTGGCGGCATCGAGCCGTGCGCTGTTCGACCAGCTGCTGCGCTGGCTCGCCGCCGACGGGCTGGCCGAGCAACGCGGCGACGGCGCGTGGACGCTGCATGCGGGCGAGCTGCCGCCCTCGGCCGCGATCCTGCGCACGCTCCTGTTCGATGCACCCGCGGCGGTCGCCGACGCGGCTCTGCTCGCACTGGCGGGCGAGGCGCTGCCGGCGGTGCTGCGCGACGGGCCCGAGGCGCTGCCGCCGCTGCCCGCCGCTTTGTGGGACCAGTTCCTGGGCAATTCGCCCGCGGGCATCGCCGCTGCAGCCGCGCTCGCGCGCGCGGCTGCAGCGCTTGCGGGGGATCGGCCGCTGCGCATCCTCGAGCTCGGTGCGCGGCGCGGCGGCTTCACGCGCGCGCTGCTGCGCGCGCTGCCGGGCGAGGCGATCACGCTCGTCGCCGCGACCGATGCCGACGACCTGCCCGCTTTGGCCGAGCGGCTGAATGGCATGGCGGGCGCGCGCGCGATCGCATGGGCGCCGGGCGAACCGCTCGACGAGGCGCCGTTCGACCTGATCGTCGGGCTGCATGCGCTCAGCCTCGCGGGGGCGGGCGCGGTGGAGCTGGGGGGGCTGCGCGCGCTGCTCGCGCCGGGCGGGAGCCTGCTCGCGGCGGAGCCGACGCCGAGCCGCGTGTGGCGCCTGCTGCGCCCCGACGCGCCCCCGCTGGCGGACGCCGCGCGCTGGCGGACGATGCTCGCCAATGCGGGTTTCGTCGAGGCCGAGACGCGGCCGCTCGCATCGGGCATGTGGCCGGTCGAGCTGATCGCCGCGCGGCCCGCGGTCGTGGCGGCGGTGGCGCAGCCCGTGGCGGCGGCGGTGCTGCTCTGCGCGGAGCGGGATGACGCGCTTGCCGACGCGATCGGGAAAGTGCTGACGGATGCCGGCGGGGTGGTGGCGCGGCACGATCTCGGCGAACTCGCCGAACCCGTCGCGGCCGATCCGAACCGATCGGTGGCGATCGTGCTGCCCGACGGTGAGGCGGACATCGCCGGGCGCCTCGCGATGGTCGCGCGCCTCGCCGCGCTGCCGGCGGGGGAGACGCCGATCCGCGTCACCCTGTTCATAACGGGCGATGCCGTGGCCGATCCGTCGGCGGCGGCGATCATGGGGGTGCGGCGCGTGCTCGCCAACGAGGCGCCGCATGTCGCCTGCCGCCTGATCCGGCTCGATCGCGCGTTGCCCACGGACGAAGCGGCGGCGCGCGCGGCGCACGAGCTGCTCCACCCCGACGCGGAGGAGGAGGTCGCGTGGAGCGCGCGCGGCCGCATCGTCCCGCGCGTGCGCCAGGCGCTGCCCCCGCCCGCGCACCACGCCGCCCCCGGCCTGCGCCTCGCGATCGCGCGGCCGGGCCTGCTCGATTCGCTCGGCTGGGCCGAGGCGGCGCCGGGCGCGCCCGGGCCGGGCGAGGTGGCGATCAGGATCGAAGCGGCGGGGCTCAACTTCCGCGACGTGATGTGGGCGATGGGGCTGCTGCCCGACGAGGCCTTGCTCGACGGCTTTGCCGGACCCGGCCTCGGCCTCGAATGCGCGGGCGTGGTGACGGCGGTGGGCGAAGGAGTCGCCGATCTCGCGCCCGGCGACCGGGTGATGGCGTTCGCGCCCGCCTCGCTCGCGAGCCATGCGGTCACCGCCGCGCACGCGGTGATGCGCATGCCCGCGGACATGGATTTCGCCGCCGCCGCGACGATCCCGGTCGCGTTCCTCACCGTCGCCTATGCGCTCGGCCACCTCGGCCGGCTCGAGGCGGGGGAGACCGTGCTGATCCATGGCGGCGCGGGCGGGGTCGGGCTCGCGGCGATCCAATATGCGCGCGCGCGCGGCGCGCGCGTGTTCGCCACCGCCGGATCGCCCGCCAAGCGCGCGCTGCTGCGCGCGCTTGGGGTGGATGCGGTGCTCGACAGCCGCAGCCTCGCCTTCGCCGACGAGGTGATGCGGCTGACCGACGGCGCGGGGGTCGACGTCGTGCTCAACTCGCTGTCGGGCGAGGCGATGCGGCGCAGCCTTGCGCTGGTGCGCCCGTTCGGCCGCTTCCTCGAGCTCGGCAAGCGCGACTTTTACGAGAACAGCGCGGTCGGCCTGCGCCCGTTCCGCCACAATGTGAGCTATTTTGGGATCGACGCCGATCAGCTCCCGCTGCGCCGCCCCGCGCTCGCTGCCGCTTTGTTCGGCGAGATCGCGCGGGGGTTCGCCGACGCGACGCTGCGCCCGCTGCCGCACCGCGCGTTCGACTTCGCCGATGCGGAGGATGCGTTCCGGCTGATGCAGGCGTCGGGGCATATCGGCAAGATCGTGCTCCGCCCCGGCGCCGCCCCGCCGCGCGCGCTCGCCCCCGCGCCCGCCTTCGCGGCCGACCCGGACGGGACCTATGTGGTCGCGGGCGGCCTCGACGGGTTCGGGCGCGAGACCGCGCGGTGGCTGACCCGGCGGGGCGCGCGTCATCTGGCACTGCTCGGGCGGCGCGGCGGCGCGACACCCGGCGCCGCCGAGCTGCTCGCCGAGCTGGCCGAGCTTGGCGCGGCGGCGCGCGCGCACGCGGTGGACATCGCCGACGAACCCGCGCTCGCCGCCGTGCTCGCCGCCATCCGCGCCGATCAGGCGCCGATCACCGGCGTGGTGCATGCCGCCGTGGCGATGGACGACGCGCTGCTCACCGCGACCGACGCGGACCGCTTCGCGCGCGCGCTCGCGCCCAAGCTCGGCGGGGCGGAGGCGCTCGACCGGCTGACGCGCGCCGATCCGATCGGGCTGTTCGTGCTCTTCTCCTCGGTCACCACGCCGCTCGGCAATCCGGGCCAGGGCAATTACGTCGCCGCCAATGCGGGCGTGGAGGCGGTGGCCGAGCGGCGGCATCGCGAGGGCCTGCCCGCGCTCGCGGTGCAATGGGGCCCGATCGGCGACGCGGGCTATCTCGCGCGCGAGGCGCAGGTGAGCGAGATGCTCGCGCGCCAGCTCGGCGCCACGCACCTCACCGCCGCCGAGGCGCTCGACGCGCTCCCCGCCTTGCTCGCCGCCGGGCTGCCGGTCGCGGGCGTGGCGACGGTACGCTGGGGCGCGCTCAGGGGGCGGCTGCCGCTGCTCGCCTTGCCATTGTTCGCCGACATGGCGGGCGACGCCGCCGAGGAGAGCGGCGAGATCGACCTGCGCGCCCTGCTCGCCCGCTGCTCGACCGACGAGGCGCGCGCGACGGTGACGAACCTGCTGGTCGAGGAGGTCGCGCGCATCATGAAGCTCGCGCCCGATCGGGTCGAGGCGAAACGCCCGCTGGCCGAGCTCGGCATGGACAGCCTGATGGCGGTCGAGCTGCGCCTCGCGGTCGAGCAGCGCTTCGGCGTGAGCGTACCGCTGCTGGCGCTGTCCGAGGGCGCGACCCTGAGCGCGATGGCGGGGCGGATCGTGCGCGGGCTGGGCGAACCCGCGGCGGACGCGCCGGCGGACCAGGCCAGCCAGCTCGTCGACCGCCTCACCCAGTTCGAAGGCGCGGCGCCGGGCGGCCCGGCCGACGGCGCCACCGCGCCGACCGCGCCGGGCTTCGCCGCTGCCGCCGCCAGCGCGCCTTAATCTCGCCCGCTGGCGATGGCATAGTCCGCCGATGAGCGATCCTTTCGGCCTGTCCGGCGACGACAAGGCGCGCCTGCTGGCGCGTCTCTCCGCGCGCCGCCCCGCGCCTCCGGCCGAGCCGGTCGCCGAGCCGCGCCCGCCGCTCGGCCGTCCGGACGTGACCGCCGATCTCAGCATGATCCGCCGCGCGGGCGAGGCGCTCGGCATCCGCAACCCCTATTTCCGCGCGCATGAGGGGATCGCCGGCGCGACGACGGTGATCGACGGCGCGGTCTACGACAATTTCGTCTCGTACAATTATCTCGGCCTCAACGGCGATCCGCGCGTGGGGCAGGCCGCCAAGGACGCGATCGACCGATACGGCACCTCGGTGTCGGCGAGCCGCATCGTCTCGGGCGAGCGGCCGATCCACCGCGCGCTCGAGGAGGCGCTCGCCGCGATCTACCGCGCCGAGGACGCGCTCGCCCTGGTCTCGGGCCACGCCACCAACGTCACCGTGATCGGGCATCTGGTGGGCCGTGACGATCTCGTGCTCCACGATTCGCTCAGCCACAACAGCATCGTGCAGGGCGCGCTGGCGAGCGGGGCGCGCCGCATCGCCTTCCCGCACAACGACATGGACGAGCTCGACCGCCTGCTCGGCGCCGCGCGCGACGGCGCGGCACGCGCGCTGATCGTGGTCGAGGGCCATTACAGCATGGACGGCGACCTCCCCGATCTGCCGCGGCTGGTGGCGATCGCGCGCGCGCATCGCGCGCATCTGATGGTCGACGAGGCGCATTCGCTCGGCGTGCTGGGCGCGCGCGGGCACGGCATCTTCGAACATGCCGGGGTCGATCCGAGCGAGGTCGACCTGTGGATGGGCACGCTCAGCAAGACGCTGTCGGGCTGCGGCGGCTATATCGCGGGCCGCCACGAGCTGATCGATTATCTGCGCCACTCGGCGCCGGGCTTCGTCTATTCGGTCGGGCTGCCGCCGCCGATCGCCGCCGCCGCGCTCGCCAGCCTCGCGCTGATGCAGGCCGAGCCCGCGCGCGTCGCGCGGCTGCAGGCCAACGGCGCGCACTTCCTGGCGGCATGCCGCGTGCACGGGCTCGATACCGGCGCCTCGATCGGAAGCGCGATCGTGCCGATCATGACGGGCAGCTCGATCGTCGCCGCGCGCGCCGCCGACCGGTTGTTCGATCTGCGCATCAACGTCCAGCCGATCATCTATCCCGCGGTGCCCGAACAGGCGGCGCGGCTGCGCTTCTTCATTTCCTCGGCGCACGAGCCCGATCAGCTCGCGCGCGTCGCGGACGCGGTCGCGGCGACCTTGGCCGAGATCGGCGGCCAGCGCGTCGACCTGGCCGATCTGGCGAGCAAGATCGCGGCGGAATGACGCCGCCGGCGGCGGGCGACGACGGGCCCGAGGTCATCCTGGACCTGTCGCGCCTGCTGTCGCGCGTGCTCCACCCCACGCCCACCGGCATCGACCGCGTCGAAATGGCGTATGCCCGCGGCCTGATGGCGGCGATCCCCGGGCGGCTGCGCTTCGCGGCGGTGCATCCGGCGGGCCCGTATGGACGGCTCGGCGGCCAGGCGGTGGCGCGTTTCCTGGATGCGACCGAGCACCGCTGGCGCGACCATGGGCGGGGCGAAGGCCGCTCGCTCCGTCCGTTCGCGGCGCGCGCCTTGCTCGCGCTGCGCCCGCGCCTGCCGCGCGCGCGCGCGGCGGGCGGAAGACTCTATATCCAGCCTTCGCCCAACAACCTCACCAAACCCGCGCTGATCCGGTCGATCCTGCGGCGCGAGGATGCGCGGATGGTGTGCCTGGTGCACGATCTCATCCCGATCGAGTTTCCCGAATATGCGCGCCCCGGCGGCGACGCGCTGCACGCGCGGCGGATCGAGACGATGGCGGCGCATGCCGACGGGATCATCGCCAATTCGCACGCGACGCTCGCGGCGCTCCGCCCCTATCTCGAGCGCGCCGGCCGCGCGCCCGAGCTGCGGGTCGCGCATCTCGGCACCGACGACATCGCCGCGCCCGCCCCGCCGCACGCGCAAAGACCTTATTTCATCTGCGTCGGCACGATCGAGCCGCGCAAGAACCATCTGCTGCTGCTCAACCTGTGGCGGCGCATGGCCGAGCGGCAGGGGCCGCACCCGATCCCCAGGCTGGTCCTGATCGGCCGGCGCGGATGGGAGAACGAGCAGGTGGTCGACATGCTCGAACGCTGCCCGGCGTTGGTGGGCTGCGTCGAGGAGCATGGCGGGCTGCCCGATCGCGCGGTGCAGGCGCTGATCGCGGGCGCGCGCGGGCTGCTGCTGCCGTCGTTCGCGGAAGGCTATGGCATGCCCGTGACCGAGGCGCTCGCGCTGGGCGTGCCCGTCTTGTGCAGCGACCTGCCCGCGTTGCGCGAGGCGGGGGGAGAGGTGCCCGATTATCTCGATCCGCTCGACGGACCCGCCTGGGAGCGCGCGATAGCCGAGCTGTCCGCGCCCGGATCGCCGCGGGCGCAGGCCCAGCGCGCGCGCCTTGCCGGCTGGCGCGCGCCGCGATGGGCGGAGCATATCGCCATCCTCCTCGAAATGTTGCATAAGCTCGGCGCATGAGTGCGACCCCCATCGCCGCGCCGCGCCAGCGCGGCTCCTTCCTCGCCGGCCTCGCCGTCCAGTCGCGCGTGATCGGCGCGCTGATGATGCGCGAGCTGCACACGCGCTACGGGCGCGAAAATGTCGGCTATCTGTGGATGGTAGGCGAGCCGATGCTGCTCGCCACCGTCATCGGCCTGCTCCACCAGACCTCGCACACCGCCTATGGCGGCGACATCAAGCCGCTCCCGTTCGCGGTGCTGGGCTATACCGTGTTCATCCTGTTCCGCGGCATCGTCAACCGCTCCGAGGGCGGGATCGAGGCGAACGCGCCCTTGCTCTATCATCGCATGGTGACGGTGTTCGACATCACGCTCGCGCGCGCGCTGCTCGAGGTGGCGGGCGTGTTCCTCACCTTCACCGTGCTGATGACGCTGATCGTCACGATGGGGTATGCCGAGCTTCCGGTGCGGCCGCTCTACCTGCTCGCCGCATGGGGCTTCATGTTCTGGTACGCGCTAGCGCATTCGTTCCTGATCACCGCGATCTCATACGAGAACCGCACGGTGGGGCGGCTGGTCCACCCTTATTCCTATTTCATGGTCGGGCTGTCGGGCGCGTTCATCCAGATCGAGTGGCTGCCGCACCCGTTCCGCGAGATCATGCAGTGGATCCCGATGACGAGCATCTTCGAGCTGGCGCGCTACGGCCAGTTCCGCTCGGGATCGCTCACCTATTTCCACGGCCTCTATCTGACCGGGGCCTGCATGCTGATCACCTGGACCGGGCTGGTCTCGATGGGGCTCATGCGCAACAAGATCCACCTGTGACGCGGGCCGTGCCCTACGCCGCGAGTTCCCGCGAGCATCTTCCGACAGGACCGACACGATGAACATGCACGGCATCATGACCCCGATCGAGAGCGACGACGCGCGCACGCGGC
>CAXUGZ010000039.1:2801-8939 GCA_964250685.1 uncultured Sphingomonadaceae bacterium | reverse complement strand
TCCGAATAGCTGTCCCATTTGGCGGGGCGGTAGCAGCCGTGATTGACGCGCACCGCATCGGCGACGCCGAGCTGCGGCGGAAACACGCTGACCCCGCCGCGCTCGGTGATGCCGCCCAGATCGAAGATCACCAGCGACAGCTCGACGCCGCTGCGCCTCGCCCCGATCAGGCGGTTGGCGATCGGCATCGCCGCGAGCAGCGCCGCCGCCGCGACCACGCTCGTGATCGCCAGCCGGAGCGGGTTGCTCCGCCACGCCGCGGGCAGCAGCGCCACCAGCAGCGGCAGGCAGGCCAGGAAGGCGTTGAACCGCAGCGCGGCGGCGAACAGCAAAAGCGCCACCGCCGGGACGAGCGCGAGGCCGCCGCCACGATCGTGCCGCAGCGCGATCAGGCCGGTCGCGGCGAGCAGCGCGCCCGCCATCAGGCAATCCTTGAGGATCGCGCCCGTCAGCGCGAGCCCGAGCGGGAGCAGCCCGCACGCCAGCATTGCCCAGGACAGGCGGCGCGCGCCCCGCCGCCGCATCGTGCCCGCGAGCAGCGCCAGTCCGCCCCAATAGAGCGCGAGCTGGAGCAGCAGCATCGGCGCGGGACCGGGGTGGATGCCGATCAGGCGCTGCCACAGCCATTGCATGATCGGCGGGTGCCAATCGTCGATGTCGCCGCTGACCGCCTCCTCATATTGGCGCACCGGGTCCCAGCTCATCAGCCCGGGCCAATAGGCAAAACCGGTGGCCGCCGGTGCGGCGCAGGCGAGCGCGACCAGGCCGATCCAGCCCGCTTGCCGCTCCGCCCGCTTTATGCCCGCCACCGATCCTTACCGTTCGACGGTGAAATGTCTCGGAAAAGGCGTCGCCTTGTCGGGCCGGCCGGCGACCCCCGCGACGCGGCCGAGCGGCGCTCCCGCCAGCAGCGGGGTCATCAGCGCGGGCATGATCGCGCGGTTGATCGCGTCGCCGAAGCAGCGGTGGAGGCCATAGCCCCACAGCATGTAGACCTCCCACGGACGGTCGGTGCGGAAGCTGTCGGGCTGCTCGACCGCGGCGGGATCGAACATCGCCGACAGATTGGAGGCGAGCACCATCGCGCCGCGCCTGATCCCGCGCGCGCGCAGCGTGCCCGCCGCGATCTCGCAATCGCGCGTCGCGCGGCGGTAGATTACCGGATTGACGGGGTTGAAGCGCAGCGCCTCGAACAGCGAGCGCCCCACCGCCGCCTCGTCCCCGCGCGCCGCCGCCGCCTGCGCCTCCGCCAGCGCATCGGGCCGGTCGAGCAGGCCGTCGAGCGCCTGGACGCACGCCTTGGAGATGGTCGGGATCGCGCCGATGACGAGGCCGATCATGTTGTTGCGGATGCCGGCGCCGGCGAGACCGTCGGTGCCGGCATCGCGCAGCGCGATCGCACGGCGCAGGATCGTCGGCGGCCCATCGGCATCGCGCTCGGTCGCGGCGATCGCGGCGTCGATCGCGGCGAGGCATTTGGCGGCGCCGTCGAGCGCGCGCGCCTCGATCGCGGGATCGCCGACCAGATCGACGAACAGATACCAGAACATCGCGGTCGACCATTCGGTGAGGTCCTCGACCGATGCGGTATCGACGCCGAAATAGTTCTGCACCATCAGCGCAGGGACCACGGTGGTGAGCGCCTGCGGAAGATCGATGGCGTTGGGATAAGCGGCGGCGATCCGGCGCGCCTCGGCCCGCGCGTTGGGAACGACGATCTCGCCCACGTCCTCGCGCCGCGCGGCGAGCCGCATGGCCGACGTGTCGCGCTGATAATCGTCGCCATCCTGCATGCCGAGGAAGAAGTTCGCGCCGCCGGTGATCTTGCGCATCTTGGGTTCGTACACGACCTCGAGATCCGCCTGCCGGTCGAGCACCTCGCGCACGTCGTCGGCGCGGGAGACGATCACCGTGCCGTCGCACGGATAGGCGGTGATGAGCGTCTTATCGATCGCCAGATTGGGCGCGAACGCGCGCAGCGATGCGAACACGGCGCGCTGCCCTGCCGGATCCCCCAACACCGCCGCGAGCCGCGCCTTGGCGTCGCCCGACGCACCGGCGAGCTTGGCGGCGATCTCCGCGCCCGCGAGCGCGCCCTCGCCCGCCATATGCGCGTCGAGCTCGGCGGCGTGGAGCATGTTCAGGATCAGGGACATATCCGCCTCACCTCAGGTGGGATCGACCACGCCCATGCCGATCATGCGCAATGCGGTCATGCTCGGCATGAAGAAATAATCGCCGCCGCGCGTGCTCACGAATTGCGGGATGCCGCTGGCGATGAACGGCGGATTGCCGCTCGCCGGATCGGCCGCGATCACGAAGCGCGCATCGGGCGCGTGATGCCCGACCAATGGGCAGGTATCGTTGCCCAGCCCGAAATCGAGCCCGTAATTGAGCCATTGCTGCTGCACGAATTCGAACTGGCGCGCCAGGTTCGCGCACAGAGCGAGCATGACGATACCGTGTTCGCCGTGCGCGTCGTACGGGCCGCCATAAGGCAGGCCGCGACGCAGGATGCGGCGGCGATTGTTGAGCGCGGAACCGGCGCGATGCTTCGGGTTCGGATCGCCCGCATGCGGATCGAGCATGTCGCGCGTGCTCATCCGCCGCGCATGCGCGCCGATCGGGCATTTCAGCCCCTGCGGATCGTCGCGATAGCCGAACGAGACCAGCCGGCGGTAGCGTTCGGGATTGACCGATCCGTCCTGCGGATCGGGATAGTCGCGGTTGAACGCCTGCCACGCGGTGAAGGTCGGCGCGGCCATCAGCGGCACGCCATCGGTCCAGCGGCCGGCGAGCTTGGCCATCAGCGTCTCGCGCGCCTCATCGGGATCGGCCATGCCCCACGCCCGGCCGAGCGACGCGGCGGTGGCGTCGATCCAGGCGTGGAAGCCCGCCACATCCTCGTGCAGCTTGCGATAGGCGAAGAAGGTGCCGTTGCGGCTGAACGCCAGCGGCATGGCGGCGCCGGGTATCTCCTGCGCCTCGTCGGGCCAGCCGAGCAGGAACTCGCCCGTGGCGATCGGCGACCAATTGCCCGCGCCATCGCTCTTGCCCTGGCCGACCGCGCGCGCCTCCTCCTCGTCATGCGGCACCTGCCCCTGGAAGGCGGGATCGCTGATCGCGTCGGTGAAGCCGAAATGCTCCCGCGGCGTCGGCACCATCCCGCCCCCCGGCGCCTCCGCCAGGATCGCCGACAGCTCCTGCCAGCGCGGATCGGCACCGCGATGGCCCCGGCAGAGCGTTACGCCCTCCTTCGATCCGTCGCAGAACGCGATGATCCGCTCGGTCAGCGCCGCCAGCGCGGGAACAGGCGTGCCGTCCGCCTGCATTTGCGCGTTGAGCATCACCAGGATGTGCGGATAATCGGGCGTGCCGGGGCGCGTCCACACCGGGTCCCAAGCGGCCAGTGCCTCCCCGTCGGCATCGTCGCTCAGGATCGCGCGGCGCGCCGCCATGCCGTCGATATAATCGTCGGGCATCCCGCGCAGCGTGCGCGTGGGCAGCCCGAGCGCGAGCAGCCCGCGGAAGGTGAAGGCGACGTTGACCGCGACCTCGGGCCGCACGGCAACGACCTTGCCCGTCGGCCGGTTGGGCTTGCTCGACGGCCAGCGCAGCGCGGTCGTAACCAGCGGTCGCAGGAATTCGACGAAAGCGCGCCCGGCGTGCGCGTCGCGGACGTTGAGCAGCAGGAAGCGTCCCTTGGGGAACCCCAGCCGTCCATAAGCGGTCAGGATGTTGCCCTGGATGTCGGCCAGATCGAGATCGGCCGCGATCGTCTTGCGCTCGATCATGACCGGATCACTCCTGGCGCCTGGGTCGGCTGCGCGACGTCGCGCGGGCGGTTGGCCGCGATGAAATCGCCGAAGGCCGCGTAGAGAGCCTCGGGGCTCGCGCCTTGCTGCGCGATCGCGAAGCGCGCGAACCGCTGCTGCAGGAACAGCGACTTGAGCACGGTACGCAGGTCCGATCCCGGCGCGGTGGGAAACGGCTTCAGCGCGCGCGCGACCACGAAGCGATAGGCGGCCCAGAGGGCGATCGCGACCGCCACGAGCAATGCCAGCAGCCCCCAGCCGAGGCCGGCGCGGCCCGCGATCGCGACCGCCGCGACGATGAACGCCACTGCGCCTGCCGCCATCGCGGTGAGCGGCAAGGTCGGCAGCGGGGGCGGGGTGATCCAGTAATCGTTGAACGGCATCGTCGTTTCGATCTGGCAGCGCGTGATGTAGCGCGCGAAGCCGTCGCGATCATGCACCTCGTCGGTGAAGGCGTAGCAATGCGAATAGACCTCGCGCAATTCGTCCTTCATCACGTCCCACAGCCCGGCGAGATAATCGTGCAGCCCGTCGCCGGGTCCGTCGCCCGGATCGAAATCGATCGCCAGCAGCACCCACGCGCGCGTGAGCGTATCCACGGGTTCGTGGACGAGCAGGTCGGTCTTGCGGATCGCCTCGACCAGCGAATTGCCCGTCATGCGGCCGTTGAAGGCAGGCTGGTCGATCACCACCAGCCGCGCGAGATGCGTGCGATGGCAGCGCGCGAACGGACTGCACCGCCCGCTGTCGAGACAGGCCTCGCTCTGCGTCGCGGTGGGCAGGGTCGCCAGCGCCTCGCGCACCGCGGCGGTGGGCGAGGTGACCGTGCCGTCGGCGCGCGTGCACGGATCGGCGTGGATCGGCGTCAGCGCCGTCAGGAAATAATGGCCACCGTCCCGGTTGGGCATCAGGCTCCTCCCGCCAGCGGCCAGCGCTGCTCGACGAACGGCTGGCGGTTGATGTCGGCATTGGCGGTGTCGTTCGACGCGACCGGCGCGAAGCCGTGCGTGCCGAGATCGTTCTGCACCGCGACCAGGCCCGCGCGATAGGCGGCGGCGAAGGCCGCGGGCGACAGCGAGTCGTGCCGCGCGGCGAGATCGATCAGCATGCCGCGCACGCGCAGCGCCGCCTTGATATCGCGCTGCGCGGCGCCGGGGGTGGCGTTATAATAATAATCGGTGTCGAGCTGGTTCGCGCGGATATAGTTCTTGAACGACGTGATCGGGATCGAGTGCGGATAGCGGATGCTGGAATACCAGAACAGGTCCAGCCCGTTGGGGATGCCGTCGGCGAACGCGTCGATATACTGATCCCAGGTGCCGTTGAAATTGCTGACGAACAGCATGTAATCGTTGCGAAGATCGGCCGGCGGCTGGCCAAGGTCGGGCCAGTCCCGGCGCCGGATGATCACCCACCGCGCGAAGTGGATGATCGAGAGGCCGAGCAGTCCGGACAGCGTCTCCGGCAGCGCGCGCGAGACCATGAACAGGAACCGGTTGATCCACGTCCGGGCCGGCCGCATCGGCGTGAGCACGTTCATCGCATACGCCTTGCCGGCGACGTTGGACATGGCGGACCCCCTCCCTAGTTCCGGTGGCCGAAAAGCTTTCCGATATTCACCGTAACCTGCGCCATAAAGATGTTCGCGTCGATCCTGTCCACGCCGTCGAGCATGCCGCGCGGAATATTGTTGCCGCCGGCAAGATCGATCGGCGCATCCTTGAAGAAGCAGTGATTGTACGCCACGTCGATCTTCTAGGTCTCGCCCGCCTGGTAGGTTAGGCCCGCGCCCGCATAGATGCGGTCGGCATTGGGCGCGCGCGGGTTGCGCACCGCATGCGGCGTCGGCGTCCAATCATAGGCGATGCCGCTGCGCAGCTGCACCGCGTCGTTCAGCCCTTGAAGCGCGTGAGCGACGCCGGATTGGAGAACATCGCGCTGATGTCGATGATGCCCGCGCCGTTGACGGCATAGGCGGTGCCCAGCCCCTGCGCGCTCTGGTGGAGATCCTGATAGCCGTTGGCCAGCACCGCCGAGGGAAGCGCCAGCACGCCCACGCCGGACACGATCAGGCGATGGCGCCGGCTGTCCCCCATCATGCTCCCCCATCGCCGGCGGATAGGGATCCGGCGGGGGACCGCCGAAGCGGACGATCCGGCCTTCGCCAATCACGAACCGACACGACCCATGAATCATCTGGTCGGGGCGACAGGATTCGAACCTGCGACCCTCAGACCCCCAGTCTGATGCGCTACCAGGCTGCGCTACGCCCCGACCTAAGTGCCGGCCAACTAAAGAGCCGGGCGCGGCTTGGCAAGCGCGG
>CAXUGZ010000039.1:0-2791 GCA_964250685.1 uncultured Sphingomonadaceae bacterium | reverse complement strand
GTCTGATGCGCTACCAGGCTGCGCTACGCCCCGACCAAGGGCCCGCGCACTAAAGGCCCGCCCGCCGCTTGGCAAGCACGCCATTGCCCGTCCGGGCGGCGCGTGATACGCGCCCCGCCTTCCAGCGGCCCAGCGTTTCCACGCGGCCGCGCTCCAGTTTCCGGGACCCTTCGCCCCATGTTCGCCTCGCCCGCTTTCGCCCAGGCCGCCGGCGGCGCGTCGCCAGCCGGCGGCGCCGGATCGCTGATCACGCTCGCCGTGCCGTGGGTGCTGATCATCGGCATCTTCTACATCCTGTTGTGGCGCCCGCAGCAGAAGGCGCAGAAGACGCATCGTGCGCGCATCGACGCCGCCAAGAAGGGCGACACCGTCGTCACGGGCGGCGGGCTGATCGGCAAGGTGACGCGCGTCGACGGCGACGAGGTGGAGATCGAGCTCGGCCCCAACATGCGCGTGCGCGCAGTCAAGTCGACGCTGAGCGACGTGCGCCTGCCCGTCGGCAAGCCCGCCAACGACTGACGGCCGCGCGGCGATGCTCGATTTCCGTCCCTGGAAGGTTTTCCTGATCTGGCTGGTGCTCGCCTGTGGCGTGCTGCTCGCGATCCCGAGCCTGATGCCCGACGCGGCGGCCACGCGCCTCGGCCTCGCGCGCGTGCCGCGCATCAACCTGGGGCTCGATCTGTCGGGCGGAAGCCACCTGCTGCTCGAGGCGGACACCACCGACCTCGCCAAGCAGAACCTCCAGAAGATGGAGGATACGCTGCGCACCGAGATGCGGCGCGCCACCCCCAGGATCGACATCGGCGACGTCTCGAGCGCCGACGGCCGGCTCTCCTTCCTGGTGCGCGACGTGGCGCAGCTTGACGCGGCGGTCGAGCGCGCGCGCGCGCAGACGCAGGCGGTGGGCGTCACCGGCCAGCGCGACTGGAACGTGGCGGTGGTCGATTCGACCCGCGTGGTGATGACGCCCAGCGCAGCCGGCCTGGCCGCCTCCGCCGACAGCGCGATGCAGACCGCGACCGAGGTGGTGCGCAAGCGCATCGACGAGCTCGGCACCAAGGAGCCGACGATCGTGCGCGAGGGATCGCAACGCATCCTGGTCCAGGTGCCGGGGCTGCAGGATCCCGCGGGGCTCAAGGCGCTGCTCGGCAAGACCGCCAAGCTCGAGTTCAAGCTGGTCGATCTCGCCGCCGATCCCGCACAGGTGGCGCAGGGCCATGCCCCGCCGGGCAGCCAGCTGCTGCCCTATCCCGGCAATCCCGGCGGCGGGCCGGTGATCGCAGTACAGCGCCGCGTGCTCATCTCGGGCGACGACCTGATCGACGCGCAGCTCAGCCACGACGAAAACCAGCGGCCGACCGTCGCGATCAAGTTCAGCACGGCGGGCGGGCGCAAGTTCGCGCGCGTGACGCAGGAGAACGTCAACAAGCCGTTCGCGATGATCCTCGACAACAGCGTGCTCTCGGCGCCCAACATCAACGAGCCGATCCTCGGCGGCAACGCGGTGATTAGCGGCAATTTCACCACCGACAGCGCCAACCAGCTCGCGATCGCGCTGCGTTCGGGCAAGCTGCCGGTCGCGTTGAAGGTGATCGAGGAGCGCACCGTCGGGCCGCAGCTCGGCGCGGATTCGATCCATGCCGGCGTGATCGCGTCGGTCATCGCCAGCGTCGCGGTGATCGCGTTCATGCTGGTCACCTATGGCCGCTTCGGGGTCTATGCGAACCTGGCGGTGGTGCTCAACATATTCGTGATCCTGGCGGTGATGGCGCTGCTCGACGCGACGCTGACATTGCCCGGCATCGCCGGCTTCGTGCTGACGATCGGCACCGCGGTCGACGCCAATGTGCTGATCAACGAGCGCATCCGCGAGGAGCGGCGGCGCGGGCGCGGCATCGTCCAGTCGGTCGAGCTCGGCTACAAGGAAGCGAGCCGCACGATCTTCGAGGCGAACACGGTGCACGCGATCTCCGGGCTGATCATGCTCGTGCTCGGATCGGGGCCGGTCAAGGGCTTCGCGGTGGTGCTGCTGATCGGCATCTGCACCTCGGTGTTCACCGCGGTCACCTTCACGCGCATGCTCGTCGCCGGCTGGATCAGGCGCAACCGGCCGACGGAGATCCACATATGACTCTCCCCAACCTGCTCCCTCTCCCCAGCGGGGTCAGGAGCCCCTCACCCAACCCTCTCCCCATGGGAGAGGGCCTTCCGGGGGAAGCACCATGCGCCTGCTAAAGCTCGTCCCCGACAACACCAATATCGGCTTCGCGCGCCTGCGTTACTGGGCGTTCGGAATCACCGCTCTGCTCACCGTCGCCGCGCTGGCGCTGGTGGGCGTGCGCGGGCTCAACCTGGGTGTGGACTTCATCGGCGGGGTGCTGATCGAGGCGCGCTTTCCCGCGCCGCCGAGCCTGGACGAGGTGCGCGGGCAGGTCGATCGCCTCGGCGTCGGCGACGCGGCGCTGCAGACGTTCGGCGCCCCCAACGTGGTCTCGATCCGCCTGCCCAACGCGCACAGCAACGACGAAGGCGCGACCAACCGGCTGGTCAACCGCGTCCAGGCCGATCTCGTCGCGCACCATCCGGGCGTCACCTTCAACCGCGCCGAGACGGTGTCGGGCAAGGTCTCGGGCGAGCTGATCCGCAACGGGCTGCTGGCGGTGTTCCTGGCGGTGCTTGGGATCGCGGTGTTCTCGTGGCTGCGCTACGAATGGCAGTTCGGCGTCTCGACCTTCGTCGCGATCGCGCACGATGTGCTGATGACCCTGGGTTTCTTCGCGCTCACCCGGCT
>CAXUGZ010000038.1:0-8983 GCA_964250685.1 uncultured Sphingomonadaceae bacterium | reverse complement strand
CGGGGCGGCACAGCCATGCGGCGTCGCTCGCATAATCGGGCAGGGTCGTGTCGCCGCGCGGCAAAGGCGCGGGGGCGGGGGCGGGCTGCGCGGCCGCCGGCGCGCCCGCCAGCAGCGCCGCCAGCCCCAGCATGCAGATCAGCCGCATCGGTCCGTCCCCTCGCAAAATCACGCGCGCCACGCTATGTGCACGCCGCTCCCATGGCAACCATCCTTCCCTCCCCGCCCAAGGTCGGCATGGTGTCGCTCGGCTGCCCCAAGAACCTGGTGGATTCCGAGCGCATCCTGACGCGGCTGCGCGCCGACGGCTATAAGATGTCGCCCGATTATGCGGGGGCCGACGTGGTGCTGGTCAACACCTGCGGCTTCCTCGACAGCGCCAAGGCGGAGAGCCTGGAAGCGATCGGCGAGGCGATCGCCGAGAACGGGCGCGTGATCGTCACCGGCTGCATGGGCGCCGAGGCCGAGACGATCCGCGCGCGCTTCCCGCAGGTGCTCGCGGTAACGGGCGCGCACCAATATGAGCAGGTGGTGGGCGCGGTGCACGCCGCCGCCCCGCCCGCGCTGTCGCCCTATCTCGATCTGGTGCCCGGCGGTGCCGTAGAGCTGACCGACCTCAAGCTCACGCCGCGGCACTACAGCTACCTCAAGATCGCCGAGGGCTGCAACCACCGCTGCTCGTTCTGCATCATCCCCGCGCTGCGCGGCGATCTCGCCAGCCGACGCCCCGACGCGATCCTGCGCGAGGCGGAGAAGCTCGTCGCCGCGGGCACGCGCGAGCTGCTCGTGATCAGCCAGGACACCTCGGCCTACGGGCTCGATCTGCGCCACGCTTCCTATCCGCTCAAGGGCGGCGGAGAGGTGCGCGCGGACATGACCAGCCTCGCCGCCGCGCTCGGCGGGCTGGGGGCATGGGTGCGGCTCCACTACGTCTATCCCTATCCGCACGTCGACCGCGTCATCCCGCTGATGGCCGAGGGGCTGGTGCTGCCCTATCTCGACATCCCGTTCCAGCACGCGGCACCCGCGGTGCTCAAGGCGATGAAGCGCCCCGCCAACGAGGCCAAGGTGCTCGAGCGGCTGCGCGGCTGGCGTGCGATCTGCCCCGACATCGCGATCCGATCGACCTTCGTCGTCGGCTTCCCCGGCGAGACCGAGGCGGACTTCGACTACCTGCTGCATTGGCTCGACGAGGCGCAGCTCGACCGCGTCGGCGCGTTCCGCTTCGAGCCCGTCGCGGGCGCCGCCGCCAACGACCTCCCCGGCCACGTGCCCGAGGCGGTCAAGGAGGAGCGCTACGCCCGCCTGATGGAACGCACCGCCGCCATCTCCGCCGCCAAGCTCGCCGCCAAGATCGGCCGCACGCTCGACGTGATCATCGACGTGGCGGACGGCGCAGGCGGCGCCTCGGGCAGGAGCAAAGCCGACGCGCCGGAGATCGACGGGGAGGTGCATCTGCGCGACGCGGTGGGGCTGAAGGCGGGGGACATCGTGCCGGTGCGGATCGAGGATGCGGACGAGCATGATCTGTTTGGGGTGGGGGTGGTTTGAGTAGCCGCGAATATCGTGAGTTGCCGGAACCGGACCGTCCAGTTTCAGGCAACCCCGGGGAAAAGCAGACATTCGAACGCGGATCAGGATAACTGACCTTCTGTTTCAAGATCGATGCTCGTAGCCAAATCCCTGACAAACTCGATCACGCGTACCGCATCGGGGCGGTCGACAGGGTTGGGGCCCTCCGCCCCAGGCGCTGTATCGACTGAATGAGCGATCAAATCTCGGCGGTCGCCGATAAGGGTGAGTTCGTCACGAATATCCTCTTCGACACGTTCATCGTAGCGACCCATCGCTTTCAGATGGGCGAGAATTCTCGCCCATTTTTCTTTCGGTGCGCAGGTCCAAATATAACTCAAAGCCTCTGAAACCTTTTCTGGTTTGTAGAATGACCTGTATTGCACAGCGGCATAGATACGCTCTTTATAAAAAAGCAGGCGTTCTGTCGGTGACAGATCGTGAATTTCGACCACACTGTGAAGGGGAAGCTGCACTTGGCGAAGATTTGCCGTCAGGAGAGGCGGCGTGCGGTCTATAAGGCGAAGACCCGCTTCAGATATTAACTCTGTCATAAAAAGGTCGAAAGCTGACACACATATGATCCAGATGTGTCGTAATGCAAAAGCGTTGTTTGTCGCATCAAAGGTGTCTAGGCAGGTCTGGGCCTCTTCTATATGCCTATCAAATCTCGATTTGGCTTCCATCATGAATCAGCGATAATCTCAATCTTTTCGCATACTGCGGCAAAGATTGCATCGAAGATTGACACGTTCTCCTCGACACTGGCTTTACATTGCCGCGCAGATCGGCTGCTCGCAGATCATCATCATCAATGTTGAAGACAGGCTTTCCGAACTCCGCCGCTATGTGGCTTACCTGAGCGAAGTCCGGTACTCGAGCGAGCGCATACAACCGTCTCTTATGGGGATCCGTCGCCGCCTCGGGCAGCGCTATGTTGGCAGCAGCTTCGTAAGCTGCTTCCGGAAAAAGGCACTCGGCCATGCGAAGCGCCGGCACCAACTCGCCCTCAATTCGATCGTCGATCTGGCTGATCCGCTCGTGATATCGTCCCGCCGCCTTGCTTTTATGTCTGTTGAATCGCGAATGAAGCGCGCCGAGAAACCTCGTCACGCCAACCGGAAGAGGATAGGTGGCATCGGCGAAAGCGCCGCCAAACGTCTCCTTCCAGCTAACCCAGCGTCCGATTTCAAGACCCAAGGTCTTAAGAGACATAAGAGAGAATGGGTCAGGATTAGTAGGGACTACAAATGAATCACTAATCATAAAAAAGTTTTGATTTAATGCGCCAAGACCGGGATTAATATCGATTATGCTATAATTAATCTTATGGCGTTCTTCTACAAGTGCAATCAGTCTATGCAGAGCGCCGGGCAAGTTCTTGGTCACCGAGAGAGTACCACGCGTTTCTTGAGCAAGGCTGATCTGTCCCTCTAATGACGAGAGGTCAGGGTGCCCTGGAAGAACGAATAGATTATTTGCATTTTCGGCTACAGGACAGTCAAATCCCTCGATAGGCGTGGGCCTACCTTCAAAGACTGGCCGAACAGCATCGTATATATTATTCGATCGGGTGGGCGAATGTTCGTCATAATATTCCTCGAACTGTTCACCGAGGGCGCGCGCCGTAAGATTAACTTGAGAATCACCGTCAACGAGGAGAACGCGGTGCCCGCGTTGGGTGAGCTTCCATCCAATATTGTAAGCGGAGGTCGTCTTCCCCACGCCTCCTTTGTGGTTGAAGAGCAAAATTCGCGTCGACATCAGCGTCTCACATTTAGGCGGTTGAGCGCGAAGCGGGATGCCGCGTAACTGCCTACCGTCATGATATGGGATCACGCTCAGGGAGCAAAGGTAATAGAAGGATCTGTTCAGCTAGCTTTCGCGACAGCAGCGGGACGTAGTCGTAGTGCGACAGGCTAAAGTTAGAGCATGCTGAGACCGGGCGTACTAGGGCAGGGTCTCGATGCGCAACTGCCCTAACCCGCCTTCCTCGCCCTTCCCCCCTTGGCCCCATTCGCCCGCGCCGCCGCCGCCTTCGCCGGCGAGGTCGTGCTCCCGGCCCGCGCCGCAAGTTTGCGCATCCAAGCCTTGCTCCCGAACAATCCGTTCATCGCGCCGCGCAGCGTCAGGTGCGTGTCGCGCGTCTACCATGCCAGGCCGAAGCCCACGCCCATCGGCTTGACCTCGGCCAATTCGGCGTCGCTCGCATCCTCCAGCGCCTGCACGCCGCGCGCCGGAAAGGCAAAGGTGCAGTCATTGGCGAGATCGACCACGATCCGTCCGCTGCGCTGATCTTAGCGCGCCCCGACCGCGCGCGGCTCGTTCGCCATCCGCTCGGCACCACGCGCCTCCGCCGCCGCGATCTGTTCGTCCGACCAATGCGCCGCCATCATCGCCTTCCTTGTATCTCGCGTCACGCCGCCAGCAGCGCCTCTTGACGCTTCAAGCCGCCAACAGGTTAACGCCACAGACTTGACATGTAGGAACCTATCTGGTTATAGATGGAGATGCCCAAGAACCAGCCCGCTCCCGCCGCCCAGCTCTTCACCCCCGCCGAGACGCGCGCGCGCCATGATGGCTGGACACCCGCCAGGCAGACCGGCTTCGTCGAGGCGCTGGCCGAGAGCGGGTGCGTGGGCGAGGCGTGTGCGGCGGTCGGCATGTCGCGGCACTCGGCCTACCGGCTGCGCATGCGCGTCGATGCGCAGGGCTTCCGCATGGCGTGGGATGCCGCGCTCGATCTCGCCATCCGCCGCCTGTCCGACGAATGCTATTCGCGCGCGCTCAACGGCGAGGCGATCCCGCACTTCTTCCAGGGGCAGCAGGTGGGCGAGCATCGGCGCTACGACAACCGCCTCGCCATGTTCCTGCTGCGCTATCGCGATCCGTTGCGCTACGCGGCGACGCTCGACCAGATGGTCTATTCGGGCCATGCCGAGCAGGCCGCTCTGGCCTTTGCGCGCGCACGCGATCGCGTGGCGGATGCGGCGCATGGGGTGGAGGACGACGCCGACGCGCCCGCGCCCGCCGCCGCGTTCAAGGCGGTTCCGGTCGCGGACGAGCTCGCCCGCCAGCGCGAGCGCGCCCTGGTTGAGGGCGACGCACCGATCCACGGCACGCACGAGCGCCGCTGGCGCCTCAAGGAGCTGCGCGCGCAACACCACAATGCGAAGACCCGCGCCGGGGGGTGACGCGGCGTCACCTTTGTCACCTTCCACGGGCGCTTCCTCTTCCTGCCGGGAGAGAGCTTCGAGTTGCGACGGCTTCCCATGCGCCGCCCGCTCTGGCACCCGATCGCCATGACCGACTTCACCCCGCTCCTCGTCCCCGATCGCGGACAGCCCGCGCGCGCGATCGCCCGCGTCACCAGGAGCGGGTTCGACGCGTGGCTCGCGGCGCAGCCGCCGCGCGCGCGCATGGGGGTCGAAGCGGCGCGGTTCGAGGGCAAGGCGGAGACGCTGGCGATCCTCCCCGGCGACGCGCCCGAGGCGTGGAGCGTCGCGATCGGCGGCGAGGAGGGGACGCCCGATCCGTGGTCGCTCGCCGCCGCCGCCGCACGGCTGCCGGCGGGGAGCTACCGCCTGGCCGAGGGCGATCCGGGCGAGGCCGCGCTCGGCTGGCTGCTCGCGCAGCACCGCTTCGATCGCTATCGCGCCGCCGCCGACGGGGCAGGCGCGCGCGTCCTGCTCACGAACGAGCTGGCGCGGATCGACGAGGCGCTGCGGCTGGCGCGCGCGACCGCTCTGGTGCGCGACCTGGTCGACACGCCCGCGGGCGATATGGGGCCGGCCGAGCTCGCGCAGGCGGTCGAGCAGGTCGCGCGCGCGCACGGCGCCGCGACCAACATCGTCCGGGGCGAAGCACTCGCGGAGCAATATCCGATGGTCCACGCGGTCGGCCGCGCCGCGACGCGCGCGCGCGGCCCCCGCCTGATCGAGCTCGACTGGGGCGATCCCGCGCATCCGCGCGTCGCGCTGGTCGGCAAGGGCGTGTGCTTCGATTCCGGCGGGCTCGACATCAAATCGTCGGCGGGCATGCTGCTGATGAAGAAGGACATGGGCGGCGCCGCGCACGCGCTCGCGCTCGCTGGGCTGGTGATGGAGGCGCGGCTGCCCGTGCGGCTCGCGCTGCTGATCCCGGCGGTCGAGAACGCGATCTCGGCCGACGCCTTCCGCCCGGGCGACGTGCTCGCGAGCCGCAAGGGGATCAGCGTCGAGATCGGCAATACCGATGCCGAAGGGCGGCTGATCCTCGCCGACGCGCTCGCCCGCGCGTGCGAGTCCGCACCCGCGCTGCTGATCGACTTCGCCACCCTGACCGGCGCGGCGCGCGTCGCGCTCGGCCCCGATCTGCCCGCTCTGTTCGCCAACGACGACGCGCTCGCGGCCGAGTTGGTCGCGGCGGGCGACGATGTCGCCGATCCGGTATGGCGCCTGCCCTTGTGGCAGCCCTATCACGAGATGCTCAAGTCCGACGTGGCCGACATCAACAATGCCAATGCGAACGGTTTCGCCGGATCGGTCACCGCCGCCTTGTTCCTCGAGCGCTTCGTCGGGAAGGCGGTGCCGTGGGCGCATCTCGACACCTATGCGTGGCACCCCACGGCGAAGGCCGGCCGGCCCAAAGGCGGCGACGCGCTCGGGCTGCGCGCGGTATGGGAGCTGCTCCGCCGGCGCTTCGGGTGAGGCATCGTCCCGGCCGCGCCGGGAATTACTTAACGCGGATGAAACGATAGCGGCATCCGGGTGTTTTTATACGAGGAGGGGGGATTGGCGTCGGGATAGACATATTATGATGCATGACAGGACCTTGGCGGAATGGATGCAGACGCTGGTCGGCTACGTCCGCTCGGGCCAGCCCGATCTGACCAATCGGCAGATGGCGTTGCTGCTGCTCGTCTACCTGACCCCCGGGCCGCATACGGTGCGCGGGCTGGCCCAGTCGCTCGGCGTCTCCAAGCCCGTCGTCACGCGTGCCTTGAATACCCTGGGAGCGCTCGGCTATCTGCGCCGCGAGCGCGATGAATCGGATCGCCGCAACATTTTCATCGCGGCAACCGATATGGGGGCAAGGTTCCTTGAAAGTTTCGGAGGGCTCATCGACAGCGGCGACGTCCCCCGGCGCTTTACCCGCCAGCTCCGCCACGCGGCGGCCTGACGGCTTCCGCCTCGAAGGCCCGTCGCGGCGGCTCGATCCGCGCACCCACGCCTTCCGCCGCGACATCGCCGACGTGGCGCTCGCCGGGCTGCTGTTCGCGCCGCATTACGCCGCGGCGCGCGACTGTCATTGCGTGATGGATGGCACGATGCTGCGCGCGGCGCCCACGTCCGACGCACCCGCGGTGTCGCAGCTCGCTTACGGCGAAGGATTCGCGGTGCTCGACCTGACCGGCGGCTGGGCGTGGGGGAAGTGCCTCCACGACGATTATGTCGGCTATCTCCCCGACGCGGCGCTCGGCGTGGTCGAGCCGCCGACGCATCGCGTGACGGCGCCGCGCGCGCCGCTGTTCGCCGCGCCCGACATCAAGGCTCCGGTGGTGGGTGCGCTGTCGATCGGCGCGCTGGCGGCGGGCGCGGAAGCGGGCGACTTCCTCGTGACGGCGGGCGGCCACCTCCATCGCCGGCATGTCGCGCCTGCCGCCGCGCGCGCGGCCGATCCGGTCGAGGTCGCCGAGCGGCTGATCGGTGCGCCATATCTGTGGGGCGGGCGCGGCGCGGGGGGGATCGACTGTTCCGGGCTGGTGCAGCGCGTGCTCGGCCTCGCCGGCATTGCCAGCCCGCGCGACAGCGACCAGCAACGCGACGCGCTCGGCCGCGCGCTCGGCGGGGACGAGCCGCCGCGGCGGGGCGATCTGGTGTTCTTCCCCGGCCATGTCGGGCTGATGGTCGATGCCGATCGCCTGATCCACGCCACCGCCTTCTGGATGGCGGTCGCGGTCGAGCCGCTGGCGGCGGTCGTCGCGCGCCTTGCGCCGCTGCACGCCGACCCCGTCTCCGCGCGGCGGAGGATCGACGGATGACGGTGAGCGTGTTCATCGACGGCGCGGCGGGGACCACGGGGCTGGAGATTCGCGAGCGGCTCGCCGGGCGCACCGACATCGCGCTGATCGCCCTGCCCGATGCGGTGCGCCTCGACGCGGCCGAGCGCCGCGACGCGCTCAACGCCGCCGACATCGTCATCCTCTGCCTGCCCGACGAGGCGGCACGCGAGGCGGTCGCGCTGATCGACAATACCAACACGCGCGTGATCGACGCCTCCACCGCGCACCGCACCGACCCCGCCTGGACCTACGGCTTTCCCGAGCTCGAGCCCGACGGCCGCCGCCGCGTGGCCGAAGCGACGCGCGTCGCCAATCCGGGCTGCTACCCCACCGGGTTCCTGGCGCTGGTGCGGCCGCTGGTGCGCGCCGGCATGATCGCCCCGGGAGCGCTGCTGTCGGTCAACGCGGTGTCGGGCTATTCGGGCGGCGGCAAGGCGCTGATCGCGCGCTTCGAGGATGACGCGGCGCCCGACGCCACCCGCACCGGGCTGCGGCTCTACGCGTTGGACATGGCGCACAAGCACGTGCCCGAGATGCGGGTGCATGCCGGACTGGCGCACGCGCCCGCTTTCCTGCCCGCGGTGGCGCATGCCTATCGCGGCATGCTGGTCGAGGTGCCTTTGCACCTGTCGACCGTGGCGGGCGACCTCGCGGCGGTGCGCGGCGCGCTGGCGGAGGCCTATCACGGCTGCGCGCTGGTGCGCGTGGCGCAGGAGCGGCCGGCCGAGCTGATGATCGAGCGCTGCGCCGGGACCGACCGGATCGAGCTGTTCGTGTTCGGCGACGCGGCGGGCGGCCCGGCGCGGCTGGTGGCGGCGCTCGACAATCTCGGCAAGGGCGCGGCGGGTGCGGCGGTGCAGAGCCTCAATTTGATGGCGGGGCTGCCCGAGACCGCGGGGCTGCGCGTGTAGCATCGGCGCGCGGCATGGCATTTATGACGCTGCTGCGGCACAATCGGCGCGGTTCGGCAGCGAGAGAGTTGCCATTTCGGCCGGCATGCTCTTAACGCACTGTTTATACGTCTGTGGATAAACAACGGGGTGGACGTTATCCGGCCTCCGATTCTTCTGGTACTGCCATTCGCTGTGCTGATCGCGCTGCTCGTCGGCGGATGGATCGGCGCGCGCAGCGCCGGGCGATGGAGCGCGGCCGCGCTCGCCTTGCGCCAGCGCCTGCGCCGCGCGGGCGGGGTGTGGCCGCGCTGGCGGGGAGTGCCCGAAAGCAGCGGCAACCTCGCCGACGACCTCGACGCCGCGATCGTGCGCGGAGAGCTGTTCCTGGTCCATCAGCCCAAGGTGCGCGCGCGCACCGGCGAAGTCGCCTCGGTCGAGACGCTGGTACGGTGGCAGCATCCCAAGCGCGGGCTGG
>CAXUGZ010000037.1:8391-9168 GCA_964250685.1 uncultured Sphingomonadaceae bacterium | reverse complement strand
GATGCGCGCGCAATGCCTCGCGCTGGTCGAGGACGGTGCGCGCGCGGCGGCCGATCGCCTCACCTTCTTCCGCCTCGCCTTCGGCGCCGGGGGCGCGCTCGGCGGGGATGTGCCCGCGGACGAGGTCAAGCGCGCGATCGAGGGGCTCGTGCGCGCCAATCCGCGCATCGCGATGGGGTGGATGGTCGATCAGGCGGCCTTGCCCAAGCATGCCGCCAAGGTGCTGCTCAACCTCGCGCTGCTCGCGATCGACGCGCTGGTGCGCGGCGGCCGCATCGACCTCGCCGCCGAGGGAGGCGAGGTGGTCGTCCGCGCGACGGGTGGACGGCTGGTGCTCGACGCGGTGATCCGCGAGGTGCTTGCCGGCGGCGGCGACGAAGGCGCGATCGACGCGCGCAGTTCGCCCGCATGGCTCGTCCGCCGTCTCGCCGCCGCGCATGGCGGGCGCGTCGAGCTGGCCGATCAGGAGACGGGCGTGCTCGTGCTCGCCGCCGTCTTCCCGCGCTGAACGCTCCGGCCCGGGCGCGCCACCGTCCGGCGCGTGCGCCGCAACGTTCGGCCCGCGCGAGGGTTATGATAAATGCGGGTAGGCGAAATGGAGTGGATAAGATGAGCAACGAGAACCAGAACGCGGGCGGCCAGAGCGGTCAGACCGGGCATCAGACCGGGCAGAACAATGCCGATCGCAACCAGCAGCCCGATCGCGACACGAAGCTCGAGCAGCAGCGCAATCAGGCCGGCAAGCAGGACGACGCCAATCGCGGCGGTCAGGGCGCC
>CAXUGZ010000037.1:0-8381 GCA_964250685.1 uncultured Sphingomonadaceae bacterium | reverse complement strand
CAACCAGGCGAACCAGGCGGGTCAGGGCGGCAACGCCGCCGATCAGGGCAAGGGCGCCGGCACCAAGGAAAACCGCTAGTCTACGGATCCGGGGACGCTTCGACGTCCCCGGGTTCCGCCGCAAGGGTTAAGGGCTTCTTTACACCATCGCGCGATACGGGCGGCGATGGACGACCTGCTCACCGATTTCATCAGCGAGACGCGCGAGACGCTCGAGGCGATCGCGGGTGAAATCGTCGCGTGGGAAGCCGATTCGTCGGACACGGCACGGCTCGATGCGATCTTCCGCTTCGTCCACACGGTCAAGGGAAGCTGCGGCTTCCTCAATCTGCCGCGTCTCCAGCGCCTGAGCCACGCCGCGGAGGATGCGCTCGCCGAGGTGCGTTCGGGCACACGCGTCGCCGACGCCGCGCTGGTGAGCGCGGTGTTGGCGGTGATCGACCGGATCGGCGAGCTGACCGATGCCATGGAATCGGGCCAGGCGCTGCCCGACAAGGAAGAGCCGCTCCTGATCGCCGCCCTCGCGCCGCAGGCCGCGCCGGTCGCAGCACCCCCCCGCGCCCCGCGCGCGCAGCCCTCGCGCGGGCTCGCGCGCAGCATCCGCCTGCCGGTCGAGCTGCTCGATCGGATGATGGCGGGGGTGTCCGACATGGTGCTCGCGCGCAACGATCTCGCGCGCAGGCTGCGCGGCGCCGACACCGATTCCTCGATCGGCGTCGCGTTCGAGCGGCTGTCGGTATCGGTGGGCGAGATGCGCGAAGCGATCACGCGCACGCGCATGGCGCGGATCGAAACGCTGTTCTCGGTGCTGCCGCGCATGGTGCGCGATCTCTCGGCGCAGCTCGGCAAGACGATCGCGCTCCAGATCGACGGCGGCGACGTCGAGCTCGACCGCGAGATGATCGAGATGATCCGCGATCCGCTCGCGCACATCGTGCGCAACGCATGCGATCACGGCATCGAGACCCCGCGCGCCCGGCGCGACGCGGGCAAGAAGGAGACGGGGCGTCTCATCGTCTCGGCGCGCCAGTCGGGCAACCAGATCGTGATCGAGGTCGTCGACGACGGCAAAGGCATCGATGCCGAGCGGCTGCTGCAGAAGGCGCTCGCGAACGGGCTGCTCACGCCCGAGGAGGCGGCGGGGATGGTCTGGTCGCGCAAGCTCGACCTCATCTTCGAGCCGGGCCTGTCGACCGCCGCCGCCGTCACCGAGGTTTCGGGGCGCGGCGTGGGCATGGACGTGGTGCGCGCCAATGTCGAGCGGATCGGCGGCACGGTCGAGGTGGACAGCCGGCCGGGATACGGGCTGCGGCTGGCGATGCGCGTGCCGCTGACGCTCACCATCATTCCCGCGCTGACCGTGAGCAGCGGCGCATTGCATTTCGCGATCCCGCGCACCGCGATCGGCGAGATCGTGCGGCCGACCGGCGCGGCGGTGCGGCTCGAGCGGATCGGCGGAGGGCTGGTCGCGCGCATCCGGGGGACGCGGCTGCCCGTGGTCGAGCTCAGCTGCTTCATGGGACTGCCGGCGTGCGGGCTGGAGCCGGCGCTGCTCGTCGTGCTGCGCGCGGGCAACGGCACGCGCTACGCGCTCGGCGTCGATGCGGTGCACGATCACGAAGAGCTGGTGGTCAAGCCCGCCGCGCCCGCGCTGATGGCGAGCGGCATCTATGCGGGGACGACGCTGCCCGACAACAGCCGCCCGATGCTGCTGCTCGACATCGCCGGCGTCGCCGCGGCGGCGGGGATCCTGCCCGCCGAGGAGGCGGCTGATGCGGCGCCGGAGGATATTCCCGCGTTGAACTTGGTGCAGACGCTCCTGTTCCGCGATCTGGATCGCGCGGTGCGGGCGGTGCGGCTGCCGCTGGTCGAACGGATCGAGGATGTCGCCGTCGCCAGCGTGGTGGAGGCGGGCGGCGCGCGACTGCTCGCGCACGAGGGTGTGTTGAGCCCGCTCCACGCCGCCGGTCCGTTGCCGGATGCGGCGCGGATGCGCGTGCTGCGCCTGAGCGACGGTGCGGTCCACCTCGCCTACGCGATCGACGAGGTGATCGATGTCGTGCTGCTGGGAACCGATGTCACGCCGGTGCGCATTCCGGGGCCGGTCGCGGGCGTGCTGCTCCATGAAGGCGCCCCGGTCGAGCTGCTGGACGCGCATTGGCTGTTCTCCTCGGTGGCCGCGGCCGATGCGGGCACGCCGCCGCTCTGTCTCATCGCCGACGAGGACGGACCGTGGGCGCGCGAGGTGTTGGCGCCGTTGCTCGCCGCCGCCGGCTATCGCACCGCATTCGCGGGCGAGCCGCTGGTCGAGCGGGTCGCGGTGGTGATCGCGCACGGGCCGCCGCCTGCCGGCGTCGACGCGCCAGTGGTCGAGCTGCGCGGCACGCCCGAGCGCCCCGCGTCGGACGACGGCAGCGTCTACCGCTACGACCGCGGCGGGCTGATCGAAGCGCTGCGCGCGCGCACGGCGGCGGGATAGAGCGATGGACCAGCTGTTCCTGATCGCGCGCATTGCCGACCAGATCGTGGCGCTCCCCGCGAGCGAGATCGGCTCGGTGGTCGAGATCACGCAGATCGCGCCGGTGCCGCGCGTGGCGCCGCACGTCGCCGGACTGTCCGCCTTGCGCAGCCGCGTGCTGACCGTGATCGACACGCGCGCGTCGCTCACGCTCGGCACGGTCGCGCGCACCGACTGCATGACCGCCATCGTCGTCGAGTGCGACGGCCACGGCTACGCGCTGCTCGTCGACGCGATCGAGGACGTTATCAAGGCGCCGCCGCCCGAGCCGTGCCCCGCGACGCTCGACCCGGCATGGCGCCCCGTGGCGCTCGGCGTCATCCGGCGCGACGACGAGGTGATCCTCCTCGTCGCGACCGGCGCGCTCGTCGCGGGACCCGAGACCCTGGCGGCATGAGCCACCTTGCCGTTAACGCGATCCTTACCGCCGCCGGCTAGTCAGGTCTCCGTGCTGGTACGAAGGAATGCGGGGCGATGAAGAGCTGCCTGGTGGTCGACGATTCGAAGGTGATCCGCAAGGTCGCGCGCCACATCCTGGAGACGCTCGACTTCACCGTCGACGAGGCGGGCGACGGCAGCGAGGCGCTGGCCCGCTGCCACGCCTCGGCGCCCGACGTCATCCTGCTCGACTGGAACATGCCCGTGATGAGCGGGATCGAGTTCCTGCGCCACCTGCGCGAGGCCGATCTGCCGCATCGTCCCAAGGTGGTGTTCTGCACCACCGAGAACGGCGTCGGCAGCATCCGCGCCGCGATCGAGGCGGGGGCGGACGAATATGTCATGAAGCCGTTCGACCGGGAAACCCTCGCAGGCAAGCTCCAGATCGTCGGCGTGGCCTGAGCCGAGTCGTGCCAAGCGCGCTCAGGAGCGAGCGGGGAGCGCCTCCCGCGCGCCGCTCATCCCCCATCCGCGTCATGATCATCGACGATTCGATCGTCGCGCGCGCTGTGCTCGCGCGGATCCTGGGCGAGCATGCTGACTTCGAGGTGTCGGCGCAGGCGGCGAGCGCGGCCAGCGCGCGCCGGCTCCTCGGCGAGCGCCGCGTGGATGCAATCCTGCTCGATCTGGAGATGCCCGGAACGAGCGGGCTCGAGGCGCTGCCGGCGCTGATCGAGGAGAGCCACGGAGCGCGCGTGCTGGTGGTCTCCTCCGCCAGCGCGCCCGGCGCCGCCGCGACCCTCTCGGCCTTGCGCCTCGGCGCGGCCGATACCTTGCTCAAGCCGGCGGCGGGAGCGTTGGGGAGCCGCTTTGCCGCCGAGCTGACCGACCGGCTGCGCCGGATGACCGCATCGCGCGACGGTTCCAGTTTGCCGCCGCTGCGCCTCCCCGCGCTCGCGCCGCATGTGCCGCACGTGCCGCTGCAATGCGTCGGCATCGGCGCGTCGACCGGCGGCGTGAATGCGCTCGCCACGTTCTTCGCCGCGCTGCCGCGCGACTTCACCGTGCCGATCCTGATCACCCAGCATCTGCCCCCGCCATTCATGCCCTTCTTCGCGGCCCAGCTTACCGACATGACCGGCCGGCCGACGCGCGTCGCGGGCGCGGGGATGAGGCTCGTGCCCGGCGGGATCCTGCTGGCGGCGGGCGACGCGCACCTCACGCTGGTGCGCCACGACGGCGTCGTGCTGGTCCGCCCGGTAAGCGGACGCGAGGCGTCGGGTTGCCTCCCCTCGGTCGATCCGATGCTTGCCTCGATCGGCGCGGTCTACGGGGCCGGCGGGCTGGGTATCGTGCTGAGCGGGATGGGACGCGACGGCGCCGCCGGCGCGGGCGCGCTGGTGCAGGCGGGGGGATCCATGCTGGTGCAGGATGAGTCGAGCTCGGTGGTATGGGGGATGCCGGGCGCGGTCGCCGACGCCGGCCTCGCTTATGCGGTGCTCTCCCCCGCGGGGATCGCGCGCCAGGTCGCCGGCTGGAACAAGGGAGCAGTCTTGCCGTGGAGATGACCCCGCGCGCCGCGCGCATGCTCGCGGGACTCCTCGAGAAGAGCACCGGGCAACAGCTCGTCGCCGGCCGTCACTGGCTGATCGGCACCGCGCTGCAGCCGGTCATGCGCAGGCACGGCATCGGCACGCTGGACATGCTCGCCGGCATGTCGATGCACCCCGACGCGGACGCGTTGCGCGCGCAGGTGGTGGAAGCTTTGCTCAACCACGAAACGTCGTTCTTTCGCGATTTCAAGCAGTTCGGCAGCGTCGGCGAGGATGCGCTCCCCGCGCTTGCCGAACGGCGCGGCGCGGCGCGGCGGCTGCGCATCTGGTCGGCCGGCTGCTCGACCGGACAGGAGGCGTATTCGGTGGCGCTGCAGGTCGCCCGCAACGCCCGCTGGCGCGACTGGACGATCGAGATCCTGGGCACCGATTTCTCCGCCACCGCGATCGCCCAGGCCCGCGAGGGGCTCTATTCGCAGTTCGAGGTGCAGCGCGGCATGCCGATCGCGGTGCTGCTGTCCGAATTCGATGCCGAGGACGAGGCGTGGCGGGTCAAGCCGGCGCTGCGTGCCATCCCGCGCTTCATGGTCCACAACCTGCTCGACCCGCCGCCCGCGGGCCGGTTCGATGTGATCCTGTGCCGCAACGTGCTGCTCTATTTCTCGGCCGAAGGGCAGCGCGCGGTGCTCGATCGGCTCGCCGCGGCGATCGCGCCCGACGGGCTGCTGATGCTCGGCGCGGGCGAGACCCTGCTCGGTCTGACCGATGCCTTCCAGCCCGATCCGGTGCTGCGCGGCTTCTACCGCAGGGCCGCGGCCGCATCCTGAAATCCGCTGGCGCGGGCGGGGCGGCGGGGGCTATGCCGCCATGTGATGAGCGATGCGATCCTCGACTGCCCGTCGCCCAATTTCGACGCGCGCAAGCTGCCCGTGAGCATGATCGTGCTCCATTATACCGGCATGGTGGATGCGGCGTCCGCGCTCGATCGGTTGCGCGATCCGGCCGCCAGGGTCTCCAGCCATTACATGATCGCCGAGGATGGGCAGGTCGTGCGGCTGGTGGAGGAGGACCAGCGCGCCTGGCATGCCGGCCGCGCGCACTGGCGCGGGATCGACGACGTCAATTCGGCCTCGATCGGGATCGAGATGGTCAATCCCGGCCATGAATTCGGCTACCGTCCGTTCGCCGAGCCGCTGATGCGCGCGCTGCTGCCGCTGATGGCGGGGATCGTCGCGCGCCATGGCGTCACGCGCGGCAACATCGTCGGCCATTCGGACGTGGCGCCCGCGCGCAAGGAGGATCCGGGCGAGCTGTTCGACTGGGAGCGGCTCGCGCGCGTGCGCCTCGCATTGCCGCGCCCGCGCAAGCACCTCACCGATCCGCACTGGAGCGACGGCGGCTTCCTGCTCGCGCTCGAACGCTTCGGTTACGAGGTGATCGACGGGGCCGCGGCGGTGCGCGCCTTCCAGCGCCGCTTCCGCCCCGAGACGATCGACGGCGTGATCGACGGCGAGTGCCGGGCGATCCTGCTGTCGCTGCTCACGGGCGGCGACAAGGGTGCGGAGGCGCGCCTGGGCGGCGCGTGATCCCGTCTTGCGGGCGAGCGGTTCAGCGCCTAGGCCGCGCGGGCCAGAGGGTCGGGCGGCCGCCGCTTGCCGCGAGGCGAGGGGAGGAAAGTCCGGGCTCCGCAGAGCAACGGTGCCGGGTAACGCCCGGCGGGAGGCGTGGCGACGCGCCTTTCAGGGACAGTGCAACAGAAAGCAGACCGCGTCCGCTTCGGCGGCGCAAGGGCGAAAGGGTGCGGCAAGAGCGCACCGCGCCGCCGGCAACGGCGGTGGCACGGCAAACCCCACCGGGAGCAAGACCGAATAGGAACGGCATATGGCCCTGCTCGGGTCCGTCGTTCGGGTTGGTTGCTTGAGGCGGCGCGCGAGCGTCGTCCTAGAGGAATGGTCGCCCAGCCCCGGATATGGCCCGGGGTGGACAGAACCCGGCTTACAGACCCTCTGGCGCCTTGCGCGGGTGGCGATCCGCGTGCCCGCGCGTTATCTGGCGTGCACGATGGCACGCTTCACGCGCTCTAACGATTGGGGATTCCCCCGCTGGCGCGGCTATGGCGGCGACAAGGGGGCGACGCGCGTGCGGACGTGCGATCGCCACGGCTGCGACCGGCCGGGCGACTGCCCCGCGCCCAAATCGCCCAACAGCCCCGAGCGCTGGTATTTCTGCGCCGAGCATGCGGGCGAGTATAATCGCGGCTGGAACTATTTCGAGGGGCTGTCGGCCGAGGAGGCCGCCGCGCGCGAGGCGGGCGAGCGGCGCGACGCGTCGGGCTATGCCGAGGCGTCGCATTATGGCTGGGGCGGCCCCGGCGACGGTACCCGCTCGCGCGACGAATTGCGTGCGCTCGAGATGCTGGAGCTCGATCCCGACACCGATTTCGACGGCATCAAGGCGGCATGGCGCCGCCTCGCCAAGGCCAACCACCCCGACGTCCGCCCCGGCGACGCCGCCGCCGCCGATCGCTTCCGCAAGGTCCAGGCGGCGTATGAGGTGCTGCGCGTCGCCGAGGAGCGCCGGGCCGGTGCCGGCTGAGGCTCAGGCGTCGCGCAGTCCCTGGGCGATGGTCGCGCGCACCTGTTCGGCCTCGACCGAGGTGACCGGATAGGCGCAATAATCGGCGGCGTAGAAGGCGCTCGGCCGGTGGTTGCCCGATAGGCCGACGCCACCGAACGGCGCGTTGCACGGCGCGCCCGTGGTCGGCCGGTTCCAGTTGATCACCCCCGCGCGCACGTTCGCCCAGAACAGATCGTAGCGCGCGGGATCGCCCGCCACCAGCGACGCGGCGAGGCCGTAGCGCGTGGCGTTCGCCTCGGCGATCGCGTGATCGAAATCGGGCACGCGCACGATCTGCAGCATCGGCCCGAAAATCTCCTCGTCGGGGCGGCGGGCAAGCGCGGTCACGTCGATCAGCCCGGGGGTGAGGAACGGGCTGGCGGGGTCGGCGCGCGCCATGTGGCGGATCGCGAGCCCGCCCCGCATGATGAGATCGAGGAACGCATCCTGCACGCGTGTCGCCGCGTCGGCGTCGATCAGCGGACCCATGAAGGGCGGCGGCGCGTCGTGCGGCGCGCCGACGATCAGGCGATCGATCAGCCGCGCGATCGCCTCGATCAGCGGCTCGTGCGCGCCGTCGCGGACGATCAGGCGCCGCGCGCAGGTGCAGCGCTGGCCGGCGGAGAGGAAGGCGGACTGGACCGCGATCGTCGCGGCGGCGGCGATGTCGGGCGCGTCCCACACCACCAGCGGGTTGTTGCCGCCGAGCTCGAGCGCGAGGATGCGCCCCGGCGTCTCGGCGAAGCGGCGGCTGAGCGCGAGGCCCGTCGCGGCCGATCCGGTGAACAGCAGGCCGTCGATGCCCGCATGCGCGGCGAGCGCCTGTCCTTCGTTCCGCCGGCCTTGGACCAGCCGCACCGCACCCGCGGGCACGCCCGCGTCGCGCAGCCGGTCGACGAGGAAGGCGCCGCTCGCGGGGGTCTTCTCCGATGGCTTGAACACGATCGCGTTGCCCGCGAGCAGAGCGGGCACGATGTGGCCGTTGGGCAGGTGCGCGGGGAAGTTGTACGGGCCGAGCACCGCCAGCACGCCGTGCGGCTTGTGGCGGATCGCGGTGCGGCTGCCGAGCGCGCCCTCCATGCGGCGGCGCGGGGTGCGCTCGGCGGCGGCGCCGATCGAGATATCGACCTTGGCGACGACGCTTTCGACCTCGCCGCGCGCTTCCCACAGGGGCTTGCCCGTCTCGCGCGCGATCAGGTCGGCGAACGGCTCGGCCTGCGCGCGCACGCCATTGGCGAAGCGCCGCAGCGTCTCGGCGCGAACCGAGAGCGGCAGCGCGGCCCAGGCCGGCCAGGCCGCGTGCGCGGCCGCGACCT
>CAXUGZ010000036.1:0-9486 GCA_964250685.1 uncultured Sphingomonadaceae bacterium | reverse complement strand
GATCGCGGGCTGATCGGTCCCGGCACCTCCTATGACACGTCGATGCAGGGCATGATGGGCTGGATGCGCTCCGCGCCCGATCAGGCCAAGGCGCTGATGGAGGAGGACAAGAGCTACGTCTTCTTCCACGAGGTGACCGGGCCGGGGCCGATTGGCGCGCTCGGCGTGCCCGTGACGGCGCACGTCACCGTCGCCGCCGATCCCGCGTTCGTTCCGCTGGGCGCGCCGGTCTGGATCTCGGCCGGACACCGGCGGCGCGATCAAGGGCGCCAACCGCTTCGACACCTTCTGGGGCGCGGGCGTGCTCGCGCGGATCACCGCGGGCGGCATGTCCGCGCGCGGCCAGACCTTGGTGCTGGTGCCGCGCGGCACGGTCGCGCGGCTCACCGGCGCGACCCCGACGGGCGATGGCGGTCCGCCGCCTCGGCCCTGACGAACGCGCGCTGTGGGCGCGCGTCGCGGCGACGGTGACGCCGCTCGGCACGCGCGACGCGGCGGTCGACGTGCCCGCGCCGCCCGTGCCCGAGGTGATCGCCCCGCCGGCGGCCGCGCCCGATCGCCCGGTCAGGCGCGCGGCGACGTCGGCGCGGCCCGCGCCCGACACGCTCGACGGCGGGTGGGACCGGCGGCTGCGGCGCGGCGCGGTCATGCCCGATCGCGCGATCGATCTGCACGGCCACACGCTGGCCGGCGCGCATGCCGCGCTGGAGGAGGCGCTGGCGGGCGCGGCGCGCGACGGAGTGCGCGTTCTGCTGGTGGTTACGGGCAAGCCGCCGCGCGGCGACGATCGCCGCCGCGGGCTGATCCGCGCGAGCATCGGCGACTGGCTCGCCCATTCGCCGCACCGCGCGCGCATCGCCGCGATCCGCAACGCGCATCCCCGCCACGGCGGCGCGGGCGCGCTCTACCTGATCCTGCGGCGGGCGCGGGGATAGGGCCTGGGTGATCTGGGGTTCCCCGCGGATGATCTACAGCGCGCGGCGGATCACCTCGGCATAGATGTCGGTCAGCGCGTGCAGATCCGCCACCGCCACCGCCTCGTCGAGCTTGTGCATCGTCGCGTTGACGAGCCCGAGCTCGATCGTCGGCGCGAGCCGCGACAGGAAGCGCGCGTCCGAGGTGCCGCCGCTGGTCGAGAGTTCGGGTGTGATCCCGGTGACTTGCTCGACCGCGCCTGCGACCAAGGCCGAAAGCGCGCCCGGCGGCGTCAGGAACGCCTCGCCCGAGATGCGCGCGCGCAGGGTGGCGCCCGGCGCCTCGGCGGTCATGAGTTCGCGCACGCGCTCGATCAGGTCGGCGCCGCGATGCAGGTCGTTGAAGCGGATGTTGAGCCGCGCACGCGCCGCGCCAGGGATGATGTTGGCCGCCGGATTGCCGACCTCGATATCGGTCACCTCGAGGTTCGAAGGCTGGAACCAGCCGGTGCCCTGGTCAAGCTCGAGCGCCGACAGCGCCGCCACGATCCGCGCCAGCCGCGGGATCGGATTGTCGGCGAGGTGCGGATAGGCGGCGTGGCCCTGCACGCCGGGCACCTCGATCCACATGTTGATCGATCCGCGCCGCCCGATCTTGATCGTGTCGCCAATCCGCGCCGACGAGGTCGGCTCGCCCACGAGGATCATGTCGGGGCGCAGGCCTTCGCGCTCCATCCAGTCGATCAGCGCGACCGTGCCGTGGGTCGCGGGTCCCTCCTCGTCGCCGGTGACGATCAGCGCCAGCGTGCCCGCATGATCGGGCACGCGCGCGGCGGCGGCGACGAACGCCGCGATGCCGCCCTTCATATCGACCGCGCCGCGCCCGTAGAGCAGCCCGCCGCGCTCCTCCGGCGCGAACGGATCGCCGCTCCAGCCCGCGCCCGGCGGCACCACGTCGGTATGCCCCGCGAACGCCAGGACCGGCGCGCCGCTTCCGCGGCTCGCGTAGAGATTGTGCACCGGCCCGTCGGGCGGCCCGCCCGAGACGAGGCGGTGGGCGGTGAAGCCGATCGCCTCCAGCGCGTCGGCGAGCACCTGCTGCGCGCCGCCGTCCGCCGGGGTGACGCTCGGGCAGGCGATCAGGCGCCTTGCAAGGTCTACCGGATCGAGCGGCATCATCGCGCCTCGGCGCCCGCATAGCGCGCCGCCGTCGCGCGGATCAGCGCGATCATGTTGGGCACGCCCTGCGTCCGGTTCGAGCTGAGCTGGCGCGCGAGGTCGAACGGGGCGAGTGCGGCGGCGATATCGGTCGCGGCGATGTCGGCGGCCGGGCGATCCTGCACCGTCAGCAGCACCAGCGCGATGATCCCCTTGGTGATCGCCGCGTTCGAATCGGCGAGGAAGTGCAGCCCCCCGTCGGCGCCGCGCGTCGGATAGACCCACACCGAGGCGGAGCAGCCGCGCACCAGCGTGGCATCGGTCTTGAGCGCGTCGGGCATCGGCTCGAGCGCGCGGCCGAGATCGATCAGCAGGCGATAGCGATCGTCGCCGTCGAGGAAGCCATATTCGTCGAGCACGGCATCGATCGTGGCGGGAGCGGACATGGCCCGCGCGGCTAGCAGAGCGCGTGCGCGCGCGGAAGCGCGGCGTGGAGGTTGATGCGGGCGCCGCGGGAGCGGTAAGGACATGCGCGTTAACCATATGCTAGCCTTTTGGGCGGAAGACCTCCGCCGAAAAGCAGCCCGGCGCCATGCCGGCACAATCACAGGGAGAATGCCGATGACCCACTTCACCCTCGGTGCCGGCGTCGCGATGCTCGCGCTTGCCGCCGCCGGCCCCGCGGCCGCGCAGTCGGCGCAGGCGGTCGATCCCCAGAACGCGACCACGCCCGCGCAGCCGAGCCCCGGCGGGGTGCGGGTGGCGAATGCGGACCCGACCGGCCAGATCGTCGTCATCGCGCGGCGGCGCGAGGAGCGGCTGGTCGACGTGCCGATCGCGATCACCGCCTTCTCGGCCAACGATCTCGCGCGCGCGCAGACGAACGACCTCTCCGGTCTCCAGGGCGCGGCGCCCAACGTCAACCTCGTCCAGGGGCGCGGCACCACCAGCAACGCCAACATCTTCATCCGCGGCATCGGCCAGCCCGACGCGCTGCAGACCTTCGATCCGGCGGTCGGCATCTATGTCGACGGGGTCTATATCAGCCGCGTCCAGGGCGCCTTGTTCAACCTGTTCGACGTCGACCATATCGAGGTGCTGCGCGGGCCGCAGGGCACGCTCTACGGCAAGAACACGATCGGCGGCGCGGTCAACATCGTCAGCCGCAAGCCCGATCTCGACACGCTTACCGCGTCGGGCTCGGCGACCTATGGCAGCTACAATCAGGTCCTGATCAACGGCTACGTCTCGGCTCCGCTGGTGGCCGACGCGCTCGCGCTGAGCCTCGCGGGGGTCGAGGACCGGCGCGACGGCACGGTCACCGATCCGATCACCGGCCGCCATTACAACGATCGCAACACGCAGGCCGCGCGCGGCATCCTGCGCGCCAAGCCGGCCGAGGCGGTCGAGCTGATCCTCTCGCTCGATTATACCCGCCAGCGCACGCGCCCGACGCTCGGCTATCCCACCGCCAACCTCACCTATGTCGATCTCATCACGGGGGCGCAGCCGGTCGGGCTCGGTGCCTATCCGTATGGCAGCTACGATTACAAGGCATCGACCAGCCTGAAGCCGGGGCAGGGGCAGCGGCTCGACCATTATGGCGGTTCGTTCACCGCCAATGTCGATCTGGGGCAGGGCTTCTCGGTGAGCTCGATCACCGCCTATCGCAAGCTCAAGCCCGATTATTATTACGACTTCGACGCGAGCCAGCTCCAGGTCGCCGACGCGCTCGTCAGCGTGCGCCAGCATCAGGTGAGCGAGGAACTCCAGCTCAAATATGATGGCACGCGGCTGAAGGGTGTGGGCGGGCTCTATTATCTCGACGAGCATATCCGCTCGCATCAGGAATCCTATGACAACAACTATCTCCTGCTCGGCGGCTTCCCGATCACCTTCACGCGCTTCATCAACGATTTCCAGACGACGCGCAGCTACGCCGCCTTCGGGCAGCTCACCTACAGCCTGACCGACCGGCTCTCGTTCACCGGCGGGCTGCGCTACACCAGGGAGCGCAAGCATTACGTCCGCTCGACGCAGACGCAGCTTGCCGGCGGCGCCCTGTCGGCGCCGTTCCTGTTCCCCAACAGCCTGCCCGCGCCCTACAACACGCTCGACCACGCGACGTTCGATGCGTTCACCCCGTCGGCGACGTTGTCGTACAAGCCGACCGCGGACACGTTGATCTACGCCTCGGCCTCGCGCGGCTTCAAGTCGGGCGGCTTCAACGGGCGCGTCAACGGGCTCGGCGACGTGACGCAGGTGGTCAACGGCACCACGACGGTGATCCCCTTCTTCAAGCCCGAGACCGTGTGGACCTACGAAGGCGGCGCCAAGGGCAATTTCATGGACGGCCGCGCCAGCCTGTCGGGCGACGTCTTCTACAGCGACTATAAGGACTTCCAGGCGCGCGTCGGCGGCGGCACCACGGGCGTCGCGGGCGGATCGTTCCCGGTCGTCAACGCGGGCAAGCTGCGCATCTGGGGCATCGAGGCGGAGGCGTCGGTGCGCCCGGTCCAGGCGTGGAGCCTGCGCGCGACCTTCGGCTATCTCGACGCCAAGTACCTGCGCTTCGACGATGCGCGCCGCGCGCCCGCTTTCTCGTGCAACCCCACGGGCACGCACATCACCTGCAAGCCCGCGTTCGCGCCGCCGATCACGCTCACGCTGGCGAGCGACTACGCGATCCCCCTCGGGCGCTCGGGCACGCTCACGCTGGGCGGCGACGCGCGCCGCATCGGCCACGAATATCTCTCGGTCGACAACCGGCCGGGGCTGTACGAGAACGGCTATTGGCTGGTGAACGCGTTCATCCAGTGGGACGCGCCGGGCGGGCATCTGTACGTGCGCGGCGGGGTCAAGAACCTCACCAAGCAGATCTACCTCACCGACGCGCAGGAATTCTCCAGCGTCGGCAACATCCAGACCGCATATTACGGGGATCCGCGCACGTGGAGCGGCACGGTCGGCTTCCGCTTCTGACGGGCTATGCGGAGCAGCTTGCCCCGCGGTGGAAGCGACGGCATGGCTAGGCGCGCCAGCCGCGCGGAACCCTCCGGCGGCGCATGCGCTTGAGGGCATCGATGTCGACCGCTTGCCTTTCAGGCGCCGCCTCGTTCCTCGACGGTGGCGGCGAGACCGGCGCGCTGATCGCCGCGCGCGACTGGGGCGGCACCGCGCTTGGGCCGATCGACCGCTGGCCGCAGAGCCTGCGCACCGCGCTGGCGCTGGTGCTGCGCTCGTCGGTGCCGATCGTCATGCTGTGGGGCGAGGACGGCATCATGCTCTACAACGATGCCTATTCGGCGTTCGCGGGCGGCCGGCACCCCGCACTGCTCGGCATGAAGGTGCGCGAGGCATGGCCCGAGGTGGCGTCGTTCAACGACAACGTCATGCGCGTCGTGCTTGGGGGAGGAACGCTCGCCTATCGCGACCAGGCGCTGGCGCTCGCGCGTCACGGCCATCCCGAACAGGTCTGGATGAACCTCGATTATTCGCCCGTCATCGACGAGAGCGGACGTCCGGCGGGTGTCATCGGCATCGTGGCCGAGACGACCGACCGCGTCCTCGCGCAGCGTCGCGCCGAGTTCCTCAACATGGTGGCCGAACGCCTGCGCGCGATAGCCAGCCCGGGCGAGGTGATCGCCGAGGGAACCGCCCTGCTGGGCGAATATCTCGGGGTCGATCGCGTCGGCTATTGCGACGTGCGCGAGGAGGCGGATGGCCTGCTTGTCCTGCTCGACCGGGACTGGTGCGCGCCGGGCACGCCCTCGGTCGCCGGTCGCTACCTGCTCTCGCCCGAGGTCTCTCCGCTCCTGGCGGACTATAAGAACGGCCGGCTGGTGGTGTTCACCGACATCCGCACCGATCCGCGCACGGCGGCGATTGCCGAGGAGGAGATCAGCCGCCTGTCCGGCGCGCGCGCGCGGATCATCATCCCGCTCGTCAAGGACGGGCGTCTCGCCGCTTTGCTGTTCGTGCACAGCACCAACCCGCGCGAATGGACCGCCGAGGAGGTGGCGCTGGTGCGCGACGTCGCCGAGCGCACCTGGGCCGGCATCACGCGCGCGCGTTCGGAGGAGGCGCTGCGGCTGAGCGAGGAGCGGATGCGGCTCGCCCTGATCGCGGGCAAGATCACCGACTGGTATTGGAACGCGACCACCGACCGCATCCGTTTCTCGCCGCGCGCCGCCGAGAACCTCAACATCTCCGAGACGTTCGAGCCGAGCAGCAAGGACGTTGCATTGGCGGTGGCGGAGGAGGATCGCGCCTTCGTGCTCGCGGCTGGCGAGGCCGCGGTGGCGACCGGCGAGCCCTACCAGATCGAATATCGGATGATGCGCGGCGACGGCAAGGTCGCGTGGATCGCGACCTATGGCCAGCCGGTGCGCGGGCCGGCGGGCGAGGTCACGGGAGTGATCGGGATCAGCCAGGAGATCACCGCGCGCAAGGAGGCCGAGCAGCACCAGAAGCTGCTGATCAACGAGCTCAATCACCGCGTGAAGAACACGCTCGCGATCGTACAGGCGATCTCGCACCAGTCGTTCGCGAGCGAAGGCCTGTCGCGCGATGCGCGCGCCGCGTTCGAGGGGCGGCTCTCGGCGCTGTCGTCGGCGCATAACCTGCTCACCGAGCAGAATTGGGAGGGCGCCTCGCTCCGTCAGGTGGTGAGCGGCGGCATGGCCGCCTACAAGATGGGTGAGCGGCTCTGCATTACCGGCCCCGACATCCCGCTCACCCCCAAGACCGCGGTGTCGATCGCGATGGCGGTGCACGAGCTTGCCACCAATGCGGCGAAGTACGGCGCGCTCTCGGTGCCCGAGGGCAGGGTCGACGTGAAGTGGGACGCGGCGGACGATCGGCTCAGCCTTGTGTGGCGCGAACGCGACGGGCCGCCGGTGGTCGTGCCCACGCGCCGCGGTTTCGGATCGCGCATGATCGAGCGCGGGCTGGCGGCCGAGCTCGGCGGCACGGTGTCGATCGCGTTCGCGCCCGAGGGCGTCGTCTGCACGGTCGAGGCGCCGCTGCCGCACGGGGACGCGCGATGAGCACGCTCGCCGGGCTGCGCGTGCTCATCGTCGAGGACGAGCCGATCGTGGCGATGATGCTCGAGGACATGCTGGTGGAGCTGTCCTGCGTCGTCGTCGGCGTGGCATCGACGCTGGCGCAGGGGCTCGCGCTCGCGGGAATTGGCGACTTCGATGCGGCCGTGCTCGACATCAACATCAACGGCGAGCGCAGCGATCCGATCGCCGCGACGCTCGATCGTGCCGGGCTGCCCTATATCTTCGCCACCGGCTACGGCTCGGCCGGATTGCCCGTCGGGGTGCGCAAGCCGGTGATCCAGAAGCCCTATACGTCGGGCCAGCTCACCACCGCGCTAGGCGGCATCCTGCGGCAAGCGTGAGCGCCGAGGCCGCTTCGGCCACCGCAGCGGGGGGCGGCGCGGCGCGTGCCGTGACGCTGCTCGTCGCGGGCGCGATGTTCATGGAGATGCTCGACGGGACGGTGATCGCGACCGCGCTGCCGCACATCGCGCGCACCTTCGGCGTGAGCCCCGTCGCGCTCAACCTCGGCATGACCGCCTATCTCGTCGCACTGGCGGTGTTCATCCCGATCAGCGGCTGGATCGCCGATCGCCTGGGCGGCCGGACCGTGTTCGGCGGGGCGATCGCGCTCTTCACCTTCGCCTCGCTGCTGTGCGGGCTCAGCCACGATCTGTGGAGCTTTATCGCGGCGCGGCTGCTGCAGGGGATGGGCGGGGCGGCGATGGTGCCGGTCGGACGGCTGATCGTGCTGCGCATGACCGACAAGGCGAACCTGATGCGCGCGATGAACACGATCGTGTGGCCCGGCCTGGTCGCGCCGGTGCTCGGCCCCCCGCTCGGAGGCTTCCTCGTGCTCCATCTGTCGTGGCCGTGGATCTTCTTCCTCAACATCCCGCTCGGCCTCGCGGGGATCGCGCTCACGTTCTGGCTGGTGCCGAACGAGCGGCCCCCCGGCCCGGCGCGGCCGCTCGACTTCGTGGGCTTCGTGCTGAGCGGCGTCGCGCTGATGCTGCTCGTCCACGGGGTCGACGCGCTCGGCGCCGGCGACGGCGGCCGCCTCGTGCCGCTGGCCGAGGTGGCGGCGGGATTGGCGATCGGGGCCGCGGGCGTGCGCCATTTCCGCCGCCATCCGACGCCTTTGCTCGATCTGAGCCCGCTCACCCTGCCGACGTTCGCGGTCGGAATCTGCGGCGGATCATTGCTGCGCATCGCGATCGGCACGCTCCCGTTCCTGCTGCCGCTGCTGTTCCAGATCGGCTTCGGGTTCGACGCGCTGCGTTCGGGCGAGCTGGTGCTGTTCGTGTTCGCGGGCAATCTGGCGATGAAGATGGCCACGGTGCGCATCCTGCGCCGGTTCGGCTTCCGTCCGGTGATGATCGTCAACGGGCTGCTGGTCGCGCTGACGATCGCGGCGTGCGCGCTGATCGGTCCGGCCACACCGACCGCCATCGTCGCGCTGATCCTGTTCGCGGGGGGCGCGTTCCGATCGATGCAGTTCAGCGCGCTCTCCTTCATCCAGTTCGTCGATGTCGCGCCCGAGCGGCTGACCGCCGCGAACACGCTCGCCGCGATGCTCCAGCAGCTCATGCTCGGCATGGGGGTGGTGGCGGGCGCGGCGCTGCTCAACGGCAGTGCGGTGCTGCACGGCCGCACCCCGGGTGTCCCCGAGCTGATCGACTTCCGCATTGCCTTCGTCGTCGCGGCGCTGATCGCGCTGGTCGGGCTGATCGACAGCGTGCGGCTCGATCGCGACGCCGGCCGCGCGGTCTCGGGCGCGCGCGGCTGATTGTTGCGGGCGGCGCGGCGAGGCTCTACCGCCCGAATCCCCCTTCCGTGCATCCCGAGAACCACATGGCCGATCTGCCCAACGTCCAGCCCGACAGCCGCACCGACACGGTGCTCGCCGCGCCCGACCAGATGAAGTCGGTGCGCGAACTGTTCGGCATCGATGCGGACATGCGCGTGCCCGCCTTCTCCGAACCGGACGAGCGCGTGCCCGATCTCGATCCGGCCTATGTGTTCGATCCCGACACGACGCTCGCGATCTGCGCGGGCTTTGCGCACAACCGCCGCGTGATGATCCAGGGCTATCACGGCACGGGCAAGTCGAGCCATATCGAGCAGGTCGCCGCGCGGCTTAACTGGCCGACGATCCGCATCAACCTCGACGCGCACATCAGCCGCATCGATCTGGTCGGGCGCGACGCGATCGTGCTGCGCGAGGGCCAGCAGGTGACCGAGTTCCGCGAGGGCCTGCTGCCTTGGGCGCTGCAGACGCCCTCCGCGCTCGTGTTCGACGAATATGATGCGGGGCGGCCCGACGTGATGTTCGTGATCCAGCGCGTGCTCGAGACCGAGGGCAAGCT
>CAXUGZ010000035.1:1752-9520 GCA_964250685.1 uncultured Sphingomonadaceae bacterium | reverse complement strand
TTGGTGAAGATCTTGAACTCGTCGGCGACGCGCGCGTCATAGCCGTAGGAGGAGAGGCCGTAGGAGATGCAGCCCTCGCGCCGCTGCGCCTCGACGAACGGCTCGATCATGCGATGCCGCGTCGCCTGCTCGCGGATCCAGCGATCGGCCATCAGCGACATAGGGGGGGGATCGATCGATGCCGCATGACGCGCCGCTCTTGACGCACTCTTTCCGCTTTGGCCAGCGCCTCCAGCATGAGCATCGAGCGGGTGCGGGCGGCTACCGTCGATCAGGCCGGCGGCTCTCTAGCGGCGTGAGTCGAACCGCCAGACCTGACGCCCTCTGTCCCACAGCTCCATTTTATCCACCGAATGCTCTCCGGCAAGAACGATGGCATCAACGTCGTTGCTGGCGGAAATCGGCTGAAAGTCGATTATGTGACCTTTATCGTTGATGAGATACAATCGGTAATGGATCAAATCAGGCGCCAGGGCGAATGTCCGAGGCCCGCGCGTATCCGTTAGCGCTGGGTCTCTCGGCGTAATGGTCGGTGGCGGGCGAACTCGTGGCCACGAAGTTGAGCGTGAACATGATCATCGACGACGCATCGGTCACGGTCATCCGCCAGGGATCGCCGTTCCAGAACGTCGCGGGATGATTTCGCAGGAGTTCGGCGCTGCGCCTGACCGCCTCGAATCGAACTGATTCAAGGTCGGAAAATTCCTCTCCTACTTCGTCAGGATAAGAGGAACCGTCTTTGACATTGAAATAATAGAGCGCCATGAAGAAATCCTCCGGCCAAAGCGGGAGCTCTCGGTCTCTCCGCCGCCACATGCTTGTAGCATGATGAGGCGATGGCGCATTGTAACATATATTTGTATAAGGACGCTATTAGCGGCCTCTAAAAAGTTCGGCAACTTTACATGGTACTTAGCAAGGTGGAGCGCCGATTGTGGGATCGACGCTCCACCAGCCTAATCGGACGCCGTTCGCCCGATTTATCGTCGGTGCGACTCAGCGATAGCGCCAGCCGCCATTCGCGCGGTCGCGATGCTGCCAGTAGCGATGGCCATCCCAATAGCCGCGACTGCCATAATATTGCCCGACCACGAGTCGTCCGGGTGCAACCACGACGGGTCCACGATTGGGGCGGCAATTGCCGTGCGGTCCACGATGGCCACCCGGCCCGCAGCCTTGAGCCGCTTGCGCCGATGAAACGCCGACGACGGCGATGCCCGCCGCGAGTGCTGCTGCCACAAGTCTGTTCATGTCTACTCTCCTGCAAAAAGGTGCGGAGATGCGCTGCTACCGCAATGCCATTAAACGCGCGCTTAACGCGCCCCTAAGGCTCCAGGTCGCCCGGGCCGAAAGCATGGGGCAGCAGCGCCGAGAGGAGGTGGCGGCGCAGCACGCCGCCATCGGCCGAGGCGCAATAGACGATGATGTCGCGCGCGCCCAGGTCGGCGGCCTCGTTGAGCAATTGGCGGCAGCGGCCGCACGGATAGACGGGCTGGTCGCCCGCGATGCCGCCGGGCGTGATCGCGCCGCCGACGATGCCGATCGCGACCACCTCGCGCAGCCGCCCGGCGGTGTTGGCGGCGGCGAGCGCGGCCGCCTCCGCGCACAGCGACAGGCCGTAGCTCGCATTCTCCAGATTGGCGCCGGCGATGATGCCGCCATCGGCCAGCAGCAGCGCCGCGCCGACCGCAAACCGCGAATAGGGCGCGTGGGCGTTGCGCGCCGCCGCCAGCGCGTGTTCGACCAGCACGCGCCCGGCGACCTCGTCCATCGCCATTTCAGCCACGAATGTGCAGCGCCGAGATCAGCGTGAACAGCCGCCGCGCGGTGTCGAAATCGAGCGCGACCTTGCCGGCGAGGCATTCCACCAGCAGTTCGGCGGCGCCGTTATGGATGCCGCGCCTGGCCATGTCGATCGTTTCGATCTGCGCGGGCTGCGCCTGCGCCACCGCCTGGAAATAGCTTTCGCAGATCGCGAAATAGTCGCGGATCGGGCGGCGGAAGCGGTGGAGGCCGAGCACGATCGTCTCGAGCGGGGCATCGGCCGCGTCGGCGATGTCGATCGCGAGCCGCCCTTCCACCACGCGCAGGCGCACGCGATAGGGGCCGCCATGCCCCGCCGCGATCGGCCGCCGCGGAGCAAAGTGGTTCTCTTCCAGCAGGTCGTGGATCGCGACCTGCCATTCACGGTCGATGTCGACCTTGCGCGACGGGATCGTATCCCCATCGAGCTCGATCGCGATGATGCGCGGATCGGCCATGGCCCGGTCTATCGAAGCGCGGGGCGGATGGAAACCCTGCCGCTCAATCCTCTACGCCGCCCGGATCAGCGCAGGTGCACGGTCACGTGCGCGCTCCAGCCCGCGACGAGCGCGCGGCCGGGCGCCTCGTCGAGCTTGATCCGCACGGGGACGCGCTGCGTGACCTTGACCCAATTGCCCGTCGCGTTCTGCGCCGGGAGCAGCGAGAATTGCGCGCCCGTGCCCGATCCCACGCCGATCACGTGGGCGGCAAGCGTGCGGCCGCCGATCGCGTCGAGCTTGACCGTGGCGCGCTGGCCGACGCCGATGCGGCCGAGCTGCGTCTCCTTGAAGTTCGCTTCGATCCAATAATCGCTCCCGACCACCGACACGTTCGACAGCATCTGCACCGCGATCGCGCCGACGTTCAGCTTGTCCGATTGGGAGATCGTGCCCGCCATCGGCGCGCGGACCACCGTGCGCGACAGATCGAGCGCGGCCTTGTCGCGCGCGGCCAGCGCCGCCTCGATCTGCGGATGTCCCCCGGTGCCGCCGTTCTGGAGCAAAGCGCGCGCCGCCCCCGCATCGGCTTGCGCGACCGAGCGCTGCGCCTGCGCCGCATCGAGCGCGGCGCGCGCCGCGTCGTAATTCGCGCGCGTGGTGAAGCCCTGGCCGAGCAAGATCTTCTGGCGATCGAAATTCTGCTGCGCCAGCGCCACGTCGGACGCCTTCGAGCCGATGTCGGCGACCTTGGACGAATAGCCGCCCTGGAGCTGCGCCACCTGCACCCGCGCCGCGCCGACCGCCGCGTCGGCCTGTTCCAGCGCGATGCGGTAGGGGGCCGGATCGATGCGATACAGTACATCGCCGCGGTTGACGTGCTGGTTCTCGACCACGTCGACCTCGATGATGCGCCCGCTCACCTCGGGCGCGACCGAGACGACGTGCGCGTTGACCTGCGCGTTGTCGGTCGAGACCGTGCGCCCGCCCGTCGCCCACATCCAAAGCCCGGCGGCGACCACCAGCAAAGGCACGAGCAGCATCAGCGGCAGCCGCCACCACGGCCGCGCCGGAGCAGGCGGCGCGAGGACCATCGTCTCCGAAGGCTCCTCGCCATCGATGCGCCGCATCTGGTTCATGCCGCGACCCTCCCGCGCTCGCCGCGCGCCGCGCGCATGCCGTCGTTCATCGCGGTCAGCAGCCGCTTGAGCCGATCGCGATCCCCGACCGCGAGGTGCGACAGCGCCTCCGCCTCGACCTCGGCGCCGATCGCGGCCAGCCGATCGACCAGCCCCTGCGCGGCGGGCAGCATGTGCAGCCGCCACACGCGCCGGTCGCCCGGATCCGCGCGCCGCTCGACCAAGCCCGCTTCCTCCATCCGGTCGATCATCCGTCCGAGCGTGATCCGCTCGACATCGAGCGCATCGGCGATCTCGCTCTGGCTGGGCCCGTTATATCGCGCGAGGTATAGCAGCACACGATATTGCGGGCGGGTCACGCCGATCGACCGCGCGCGCGCGTCGAACGCGTAGCGGATCTGGCGCGATACGTCGTGCAGCAGGAAGGGGATCGTCGTCATCGGCTCTGTAAGCATGGCTACAATATAGGCGCTTATCATAGCCGCGACAAGCCGGATATCTGTCCACAGAAGGATACCCGCTTGTTTTCGGAACGCCCCCTTGAGCGGGCATGCGACGACGCGGATAACGCCGCCATGGCCGAACCGATCCGACTCGTTCCCCCCGCCGACAGCGGGCAGGTGGCGCTGCCCCACAATGTCGAGGCGGAGGCGGCTTTGCTCGGCGCGCTGATGATCGACAACCGGCTGGTCGAGGACGTGCAGCTCAAGCTCAGGCCCGATCACTTCCACGAGCCCGTGCACGGCCGCATCTACGAGGCGATCCTGCGGCTGGTCGATCGCAACATGATCGCCAATCCGGTGACCCTGCGGCCGATGTTCGACAACGATGCCGAGCTCAAGGAGCTGGGCGGTCCCACCTATCTGGCGCAGCTCACCGGATCGGGTGCCGCACTGATCGGCGCGCGCGATTTCGCCGCGCAGGTCTACGATCTCGCGCTGCTGCGCGCGCTGATCGGGGTCGGGCGCACGATGGTCGAACGCGCGATCGACACCTCCGAAGCGGTCGAGCCCAAGACGCAGATCGAGGAGGCCGAGGTCGCGCTCTACACCGTCGCCGAGCAGGGGGGCGAGCAGAGCGGCGTCAAGACGTTCGGCCAGGCGACCAAGCTCGCCATCCAAATGGCCGAGCGCGCGCTCAATTCGGGCGGCCACGTCTCGGGCATCACCACCGGGCTCGACACGCTCAACGCCAAGATCGGGGGCATGCACGCCTCCGATCTCGTCATCCTCGCCGGCCGGCCGGGCATGGGCAAGAGCGCGCTCGCCACCAACATCGCGTTCAACGCCGCGCGGCGGTGGGTCCAGGATCGGGAGGACGGGATCGATCCGGCCAAGTCGGTGGGCGCGCCGGTGGTGATCTTCAACCTCGAAATGTCGTCGGACCAGCTGGCGACGCGCATCCTGGCGGAGCAATCGGGCATCAGCTCCGAAAACCTGCGCATGGGCAAGATCAGCCAGCACGAGTTCCGCAGCCTCGCGCGCGTCGCCGCCGAGCTGGAGGACCTGCCGCTCTTCATCGACGACACGCCCGCGCTCACGATCGCCGCGCTGCGCACGCGCGCGCGCCGGCTCAAGCGGCAGCGCGGCATCCGCATGATCATCGTCGATTATCTCCAGCTCCTCCAGGGATCGGGACGCGGCAGCGATCACAACCGCGTGCAGGAAATCTCCGAGATCAGCCGCGGGCTCAAGCAGCTCGCCAAGGAGCTCGACGTGCCTGTGCTCGCGCTGTCGCAGCTCAGCCGCGCGGTCGAGCAGCGCGAGGACAAGCGCCCGCAGCTTTCGGACCTGCGCGAATCGGGATCGATCGAGCAGGACGCGGACATCGTGCTGTTCATCTATCGCGAGGATTATTACCTGCTCCCGTCCGAACCCGACCACCCCATTCCGGGCGATTCGGCGGACAAGTTCGGCAAGCACCAGGAATGGGAGGAGCGCATGGCCCCCGTGCGCAACACCGCCGAGATCATCGTCGCCAAGCAGCGCCATGGCGCGACGGGCAAGATCAAGCTCAAGTTCGAGAGCCGCATCACGCGCTTCAGCGACCTCGCCGACGAGTATCGCGGCTGACCGGCCGATCCGGATTGCCGCGCTGCAATCTGATGTTCAGATCGTCTTGTTAAGATCGTTTCGCATGAAGGCCGCCAGACTGCTTCTCCTGCCGCTGGGCATGGCCGCCACGATGCTCGAGGCGCAGGCGCCGCGCCCCGCCCCTGCCCCCGCGCGCACGCGTCAGGCGGCGCCCGATCCCGACGAGCCGGACCCGTCCGAGATCGTCGTGAAGGGGCAGAAGCCGCCCGGCGCGGTGATCGGCGACATCCCGCCCGAGGTGTCGCTCAGCCCCGCCGACATCCGCTCCTACGGCGTCAACAACATCTCCGACCTGCTCGACCAGCTCGCCCCGCAGACCGAAAGCGGGCGCGGACGCGGCAGCGGCGGGCCGGTGGTGCTGCTCAACGGGCGGCGCATCTCCAGCTTCTCGGAAATCCGCGACCTGCCGACCGAGGCGATCCTGCGCGTCGACATCCTGCCCGAGGAGGTGTCGCTCAAATACGGTTATTCGGCCGATCAGCGCGTGGTCAACATCGTGCTGCGCGCGCGCTTCCGCGCGGTGATCGGCCAGGCGGGCGGGGGCCTGTCGACCGCCGGCGGCGGGGCGAACACCAATCCCGAGGCCAATCTGGTGCGGATCAATCACGATCGGCGCTTCAGCCTCAACCTGCGTTATCAGGACAGCGCCGCGATCCGCGAGAGCGAGCGCGACCTCGTCTCGATCCCGAGCGGGCTGCCCTACGATGCGCGCGGCAATGTCGGTCCCGGCGCCTTCGGCGCGCAGATCGATCCGGCGCTGTCGGCGCGCGTCGGCCAGCCGGTCACGGTGGCGGGCATACCGGCCGCGGCGGCGTTGCGCGCGCCGACGCTCGCCGATTTCGTCACCACCGCCAACGCCCCCAACACCACCGACGTGTCGCACGACCGCACGCTGCGCGCCTCGTCCGAGCAGTTCAGCGGCAACGCGGTCTATGCGCATCCGGTGTTCGGGCGCTCGACCGCGACGATCAACGGCACGCTCAACTATACGCGCGGCGACGCGCTGCAGGGGCTGCCCGGCGCCACCCTGCTGCTGCCCGCGGGCGATCCGTTCTCGCCCTTTGCGACCCCCGTGTCGGTCTATCGCTATATCGGCGACGATCCGCTGCACCAGCGCACCGAAGCGCTGACGGGCCACCTCGGCGTGAGCGTCAACGGCGATCGCGGGCATTGGCGCTGGTCGCTCACGGGCAATTACGATTACGCCGAGACGCGCACGCGCACCGAAACCGGCATCGACACCAGTGCGCTGCAGGCGCGGCTCACCGCGCTCGACCCCGGCATCAATCCGTTCGCCGCTTTGCCGCCGTCGCTGCTGGGCGGCCGGCTGGTCGATCGCGCGCGCGGCACGTCGAACACCGGCAACATCCAGCTGGTCGCGGGCGGGCCGGTGCTCGCGCTGCCGGCGGGGCCGATCGCGACCAACATCCGCATCGGCGGTGATCTCAGCCGGTTCGATTCCTCATCGTACCGCGCGGGCAATATGCTGGCGAGCGGGCTGTCGCGCAACGACGTCAACGGCCAGATCAACATCGACGTGCCGATCGCGAGCAAGCGCGCGGGCGTTCTGCCCTTCCTCGGCACGCTCTCGCTCAACGGCAATCTCGCGGTGCGGCGATTGTCCGATTTCGGCACGCTGCGCACCGTCGGCTACGGGCTGGTGTGGACGCCGGTGCCGCAGGTCAGCCTGATCGCGTCGGCGACCGACGACGAGGGCGCGCCGACGATCCAGCAGCTCGGCAATCCGCTGGTGGTGACGCCGCAGGTGCGCGTGTTCGATTATGCGCGCGGCGCGAGCGTCGACGTGACGCAGATCGACGGCGGCAACCGCGCGCTCGCATCGGACGATCGCCACGTCTTCAAGCTCGGGCTGACGCTCAAGCCCTCCACCAAGAACGATCTGACGATTATCGCCAATTACGTGCGCACGCGCACCGACAATGCGATCGCGAGCCTGCCCGAGCCGACGCTCGACATCGAGAGCGCCTTTCCCGATCGCTTCGTGCGCGGGGCGGCGGGGCAGCTGATCAGCATCGACGTGCGGCCGGTCAATTTCGAACGCGAGAACGAGGATTCGCTGCGCCTCGGCCTCAATTTCTCGATCCCGCTCAAGTCCACGCTGCAGCGCAAGTTCGAGGCATACATCGCCGCGCGCCGCGCGGGCAAGGATGTGCCGCCGCCGCTGCCGCAGGCGGTGATGGACCGCCTGCGCGCGCAAGCGCAACGGCGCGTTCGATTGGTCCCTCGCGCGCGACATCGCCGATCCCGCCTTGTGGACCGAACGCTTCAACTGTCC
>CAXUGZ010000035.1:0-1742 GCA_964250685.1 uncultured Sphingomonadaceae bacterium | reverse complement strand
ACAACGGCGCGCGCGTGCCGGGGGGGCAGGACGGGAGCGCGGCCCCAACTACGGCTGACGGCGCACCGCCTCCCCCGCCCGATGGCGGCCCGGGCGGCCGCGATCGCGGACCGGGCGGTGGTGGCTTTGGGGGACCCGGCGGCGGCGGCGGCGGCCGTGGTTTCGGCGGGGGCTTCGGCGGGCGCAACCAGCAGGGGCAGGGGCGCCTCCAGGTCGCGATCTACGACACCTGGACGCTCAAGGACACGGTGCTGATCCGGCAGGGCGTACCGCTGCTCGATCTGCTCCACGGCTCGGCGATCGGATCGAGCGGGGGCCAGCCCGAGCATCAGGTCGAGCTCCAGCTCGGCTATTCGAACAACGGCCTCGGCGCGCGGTTGAGCGGGAACTGGCGCAGCGGCACGTTCGTGCGCGGGGCGGCGGGCAGCAGCACGGGCGACCTCACCTTCGCCCCGCTCGCCACCGCCACTTTGCGCCTGTTCGCCGATTTCCAGCAGATGCCGCGCTTCATCGGCAAGGATTGGGCACGCGGCCTGCGCCTCACCGTCTCGCTCGCCAATTTGACCGACGCGCACCAGCGCGTGCGCGACGCCAGCGGGAATGTCCCGCTGCGCTACCAGCCGGCGTATCTCGATCCGGTCGGGCGCACGGTCGGGTTCACGCTGAGGAAATTGCTGTACTGAACCTGCCCCCTCTCCCCCTTGGGGGAGAGGGCCGGGGAGAGGGGGAGTCCGCAACGAAAGCTGCGCTCGACGACCCACCACTCCCCCTCTCCCAGCCCTCTCCCCTGAAGCGGAGAGGGCTTTAGAAGATCGGGTCGTCCGCGGCGGGACCGGCGGGCGCATGGATGCCGCACTCGATCTTGTCCCAGCCGCGCCAGCGGCCCGCGCGCGGGTCCTCGCCCGGCATGACCTTGCTGGTGCAGGGCGAGCAGCCGATCGAAAGATAACCCTGCGCCTCGAGCGGGTGGCGCGGCAGCTCGTGCTCGGCGAAATAGGCGGCGAGCTGGTCCTTCGACCAGCCGGCGAGCGGGTTTAGCTTGAGCTTGGGGCCGTCGGCATGCTCGCGGTCGAGCTCGAACAGCGGGAGCGCGGTGCGCGTGCCCGCCTGGAAGCCCTTGCGCCCCGAGATCCACGCCGCGAAGCCCTTGAGCGCGCGCTGCAGCGGCTCGACCTTGCGCAGCGCGCAGCAGCCGTCGGGATCGTAGGACCAGCGCAGCCCGGTGCGGTCGCGCTCGGCGAGCAGGCGCGGATCGGGGCGGTAGACGCGCAGATCGGTGAAGCCGAGCCGCTCGGCGAGTTCGTCGCGATAGGCGAGCGTCTCGCCGAACATCTTCTGCGTGTTGGTGAATATCAGCGGGATGTCGCGATCGATCTCGCCCACTAGATGGAGCAGCACCGCCGATTCCGCGCCGAACGAGGAGACCAAAGCGGTGCGTCCGGCAAGCTCGCCGGTGAGCAGTTCACGCAGCATATCGGGCGTGGGCACCCCCGCGAAGCGCGCGTTGAGTGCGGCGACGTCGGTCTCGGTCCAGCCCGGCCGCAGATCGAGCAGGTCGAGCGTGCGCGCGGGCTCAGCCATGCCGCAATTCCCAGATCGGCGCGCGCGCGTCGGCGGCCTTCTGATAGACGAACGGGAAGCGCGCCAGCGCCGCCGCCACCGCCGCGGGATCGAGCGGCGCCTCACTTGCCAGCGCGTCGAAGCCGCAGCGCCGGAGCGGCACCACCTGATCGATCAGCACG
>CAXUGZ010000034.1:0-9558 GCA_964250685.1 uncultured Sphingomonadaceae bacterium | reverse complement strand
CGTCGACATAGCGTGACAGCACGCGCGCCGTATCGGCGATGCTTTCCCCGCGGCCGAGCTGCATCGCGCCCGCATCCATCACGATCGTCGTGCCGCCGAGCTGGCGCATCGCCATGTCGAACGACACGCGCGTGCGCGTCGAGTTCTTCTCGAAGATCATCGCCAGCACATGGCCGTCCAGCGGACGGTCGGCATCGGGCCTGCCCTTGGGCCAGCCGGCGCGCGCCGCCTTGCGCGCGCGCGCCTCGCCGAGCATCGCGCGGATCGCCTGCGCGCCGGCATCGGCGAGATCGATGAAGTGGCGCGGGCGTGTCATCAAAAGCTCCGTTCGTCCCGAGCGAAGTCGAGGGACGCATAGCGCGGACGTGTCTCGACTTCGCTCGACACGAACGGATGGGAGGAAAACTCTAGGCCGCCTTGGGCAGCACGTAATCGCGCGCGCCGGCGGACAGCCGCTCGACGCATTCGGCGACGTGGCGCTCGTCGATGATGAGCGGGGGCAGGATGCGCACGACATTGTCGCCCGCCGCGACCGTGAGCAGCCCGTGATTGTCGCGCAGGTGCGCCACGAAGGTGCGGCTCTCGTGCGTCAGGCGCAGGCCCAGCATCAGCCCCGCGCCGCGCACGCTTTCGAACAGGTGATCGTGGTTGGGGATCATCTGCTCGAGGCTGGCGCGCAGCCGCTCGCCGATGCGGCGGACGTTGGCGAGGAAATCGGGCTCGCCGACGATGTCTAGCACCGCCTCGGCCGCCGCCATCGCCAGCGGGTTGCCGCCATAGGTCGATCCGTGCGTGCCGATCACCATGCCCTTGGCGGCCCGCTCAGTGGCGAGGCACGCGCCGAGCGGGAAGCCGCCGCCGATCCCCTTGGCGACCGCCATGATGTCGGGCGTCACGCCATAATGCTCGTGCGCGAACAGCGCACCCGTGCGCGCATAGCCGCACTGCACCTCGTCGAGCACGAGCACCAGCCCGCGCGCGTCGGCGAGCGCGCGCAGGCCGGTCATGAATTCGGGCGTCGCGGGCAGGATGCCGCCCTCGCCCTGGATCGGCTCGACCAGGAAGGCGGCCGCGTCGTCCCCGATCGCCGCCTCGGCGGCGGCGAGGTCGTTGAACGGCACCACCGTGAAGCCCGGCAGCAGCGGCTCGAACCCGTCGCGCATCTTGGGCTGATCGGTCGCCGAGATCGTGCCGAGCGTGCGCCCGTGAAAGGCGTTGGAAAAGCTGATGATGCGGTGCCGTTCGGGCGCCCCATCGGCATAATGGAAGCGCCGCGCGGTCTTGATCGCGCATTCGACCGCCTCGGCGCCCGAATTGGTGAAGAACACCGTGTCCGCGAAGGTCCGGTCGACCAGCCGCTGCGCGAAATGCTCGCCCTGCGGGCTGCCATAGAGGTTGGAGACGTGCATCAGGGTCGCCGCCTGATCGGCGATCGCCCGCGTCAGCGCGGGGTGCGCGTGGCCGAGGATGTTGACCGCGATGCCGCTCGCGAAATCGAGATAGCGTTCGCCCCGCTCGCCGTAGAGATACGCGCCCTCGCCGCGCACCGGACGCACGCCGCACCGCGGGTAGACGGGCATCAGCGGCGTGATCGGCATCTCACTGTCCTCCCCTTGCGAACGCTCCGGATGTCGCTCGAAAAAGAAAAGGCGGCCCCGGCGGGCCGCCTGGAGAGCGCCTATACCGTCGCCCCGCGTCCAGCGCAATCAGCGCACGCTCGGCCGCCACATCGAACGCGAGGGCTTGAGCAGCTGCGGCTGCGGCCCCGCGCCGAGCGGCTTGCGCGCCAGGCGCGGATCGATCTGGCGGTCGAACGCGATGCCGACGCGGCCGGGCGCGGTCCAGGCGACGTGGCCCCCGACCGGGCCGATCCCGCGCAGGTCCGCCTCCACCGTTTCGCCGCGCGCGAAGCTGATCGGGCATTCGGCCATCAGGCCGCCGGGCGACAGGTTGCGCACCTTGACGGTGATCTCGGCGCCCCCGGGGCGGCGCACCGCCGCCATCAGGAACATGCTGTCGCGCGGCTCGGCGCGAAGGTGGCCGAACTCCTGATCTGCATGATGGTCTTCGGCCACGAATGTGAAGTCCACTCAATCCCTCGCGCAGCTCGCGTGCCTAAGAGATATGGAGGGATTTGGCTTACAAGCGGTTAAAGACCCGCTTTATTCGTCGCGCGACACCTTCTCCTGACGCTCGTGGCGCTCCTGCGCCTCCACCGTCATCGTCGCCACCGGGCGCGCCTCGAGCCGCGCGAGCGAGATCGGTTCGCCCGTCACCTCGCAGAAGCCATATTCCCCCTCGTCGATGCGGCGGATCGCGGCGTCGATCTTCGCGATCAGCTTGCGCTGCCGATCGCGCGTGCGCAGCTCGATCCCCCAATCGGTCTCGCTCGATGCGCGGTCGGTCACGTCGGGCTCGCGCAGCGAATCGACCTGGAGCTGCGCCAGCGTCTCCCTGGATTCGCGCAGGATCGCGTCTTTCCAGTCGAGCAGCTTGCGTCGGAAATAGGCCTGCTGGCGTGGGCCCATGAACGGCTCGCCCGCCGACGGCCGATAATCGCGATCCAGTTCCTCGCCCGCCCCGGGTTCGCTCACCTTCGTCGCCGCACTCGCCATACCAATCCCGTCCCCGTTGGCGCGGCGTCGGCCGCGCCTTGCCCCAGCGCGCCTATACTGGCGCGCTGGGGGCCGCACAAGCGGCGGAGAGGACGACCGTTTATGCGCTCAGGGCTTGGGCGCGGCGGCTTTGGCGGCGGCGTCGAGCTCGCTCGCGGTCATCGCGATCACCAACCCGCTCGGTCCCTGCGCAAAGGCGGTCTTGGGCAATTGGGCCTTGGTGGTGGCGGTGGCGACCGTCACCAGATCGCCGGAGACGGCGGCGACCGTGCCGACCTTGCCGCCCTGGGTGTCGCTGATCGTCGCGCCCACCGTGATCTGCGCGGGCTTGGCCGCGGCGGCGACCGCCGCCTCGAGCTGCGCCTTGGTCATCGCCATCACCAGCCCGTTCGGCCCCTGCGCGAAGGACGCGACGGGGATCGCAGCCTTGGCGACGCCCGTATTGACCGTGGCGCTGCCATTGGCGACCGATTCGATCGTGCCGACCGTCCCGCCCGCGGTGTCGCTCACGCTCGCACCCACCGTCACGTTCACCGGGGCGGGGGCCGTGGCCGGCGCGGCCGCGGTCTGCGCCAGCGCGGGAGCGGCGATCATCGCGCTGCCCGCCAGAAACATCATCGCTACACGCATGTTGCTCTCCTTCTCGAACCCGACGCACCGAGGTGGGTCTCGGCTGCCTGCTACATAGATGTTTCGAGACGGATCGACCCGATTGCACGATAAATCGAGTGTGCCGGAGTCTCAGCCGGGCGCCCGTTGCGGCTTGCACGGGCTGGGGCGCGCCGCCATTAGGCTGACCGAATGCATGACATCCGCGCGATCAGGGACGATCCCGCCGGCTTCGACGCGGGCCTGGCGCGGCGCGGCCTCGCGCCCGCGGCGGCGGATCTGCTCCAGCTCGACGAGCAACGCCGCGCGCGCGTGACCGACGCGCAGGCGCTGCAGACGCGGCGCAACGAGGCATCCAAGGCGATCGGCGCGGCCAAGGCCAGGTGCGACGAGGCCGCCGCGCAACTGCTGATGGCGGAGGTCGCGGATATCAAGGCGCGGATGGGGGCGATCGAGGCGGAAGCGGCGGGTGCCGGAACCGCGCTCGACTCCGCGCTGGCAGCGCTCCCCAACCTTCCCGCCGCCGACGTGCCCGACGGCGCGGACGAGGAGGGGAATGTCGAGCTGTCCCGCTGGGGAGCGCCGCGCGCGTTCGACTTCACCCCCAGGGACCATGCCGATCTCGGCCCCCCGCTGGGGCTGAATTTCGAGGCGGGCGCGCTGATCGCGGGCGCGCGCTTCACCGTGCTCCAGGGGGGGATGGCGCGGCTGCATCGCGCGCTCGGCCAGTTCATGCTCGACACGCACACGCGCGCCAACGGCTATGCCGAGACGTGGCCGCCCTTGCTGGTGCGCGACGAGGCCGCGTTCGGCACCACCCAATTGCCCAAGTTTCGCGACGATCTGTTCCGGACGACCGACGGCCGCTGGCTGATCCCCACGGCCGAGGTGAGCCTGACCAACCTCGCGCGCGAGCGGATCCATGCCGAGGCGGCGCTGCCGCTGCGCTTCACCGCGCTCACCTCCTGCTTCCGCTCCGAAGCCGGCGCGGCGGGGCGCGACACGCGCGGCTTCATCCGCCAGCACCAGTTCGACAAGGTCGAGCTGGTCTCGATCACCACCCCCGACGCGTCCGAGGCCGAGCACGAGCGCATGACGCGCGCCGCCGAGGGCATATTGGAGGCGCTCGACCTGCCCTATCGCCGCATGCTGCTGTGCGCGGGCGACATGGGCTTCGCCGCGCGCAAGACCTTCGATCTCGAAGTGTGGCTGCCGGGGCAGGGGCGGTATCGCGAGATTTCGAGCTGCTCGAATTGCGGCGACTTCCAGGCCCGACGGATGGAGGCGCGCTATCGCGCGGAGGAGTCGCTGCTGTCTAAAATCACGGGTGGCAAGGGTTCGCAAGCGACGCGCTTCGTCCATACGCTCAATGGCTCGGGGCTCGCGGTCGGGCGCGCGCTGGTGGCGGTGCTGGAGAATTACCAGGAGGCCGACGGATCGGTGCGCGTACCCGACGCGCTCCATCCCTATATGGGCGGGCTGGAGCGGCTCTCGACGTGATCCTCGGCCTGCTCGCCGCGCTCGCCGCGTCCGCGCCGCCGGCAATGCAGACGCAGCCGGCGCCGGCATGGGAGGCCGCGGCGGTCGCGCCGAATGCGGTCGACGTGCCCGCCTCCGCCTACCGGGTGAAGCCCGGCGACACGCTGACGCGCGTGGTCGCCAGGAGCCGTGCCGGCGCCGACGCGATTGCGCGCGCCAACAAGCTCGCGCCGCCGTATCTGCTGCGAGCGGGGCGGATGCTCACCATCCCGCCGGGCCGCTACCATCTGGTGGCGAAGGGGCAGAGCGGCATCGCGATCGCACGCGCCTACGGGGTCGATTGGTCGCGCATCGCCGCGCTCAACCACCTGACCGAGCCCTTCATCCTGCGCGCGGGCGACCGGCTGCTGCTGCCGAGCCGCAGCGAGATCGCGGGCATGAGCCTCGAGCAGCGCGCCGCCGCGTTCCGCATCGACATCGACGATCTCGTCACCGGCGGCGAGCCCGCGATCGCCGCCAAGGCCCGGCCGGTGACGGCCAGGCCGGCCACGCCGCCCGCCGAGCCGGCAACCGCCTTTGCCGGCCGCTTCGCGTGGCCGCTGACCGGACGCATCATCCGCCCGTTCGGCCGCCTGCCCGACGGCGCGCGCAACGACGGGATCAACATCGCGGCGAAGCGCGGCACGCCGATCCTGGCGGCGGCGGACGGCGCGGTCGCCTATGCGGGCGCGCTCCCCGGCTTCGGCCAGCTCGTGCTGATCCGCCACGGCCAGGGCTGGCTCACCGCCTACGGCCATGCCGACGCGCTGCTGGTGACGCGCGGCCAGAGCGTGACGCGCGGCCAGCCGATCGCGCGCGCGGGCGCCACCGGATCGGCGCTGGAACCCCAGCTCCATTTCGAGATCCGCCAGGGCCGCAAGCCCGTCGATCCGCTCGGCCTGCTGCCGCGTGTTGGGTGAGGGAGGCATCGGTGCGCTAATCCCGACCGTTCGCTTCGAGTAGGGTTCGAGCTTGTCGAGAACCCGTATCGAGAAGCGTGGCGGCGGTTGAACTTCTCGATACGTCGTCTCGACAAGCTCGACGACTACTCGAAGCGAACGGAGGAAATAGATGCTGTGGGGCCAATGGCGGGATATGATATCGCGCCCTGCACCCGGGAGCCCCGCGATGATCGTCCTGCGCCTGTCGCTGCTCGCCTTGCTAGCGCTGCCGATTGCCCCGGCGCTCCACGCCGCGACCCCTGCCGCAATGGTTACCCCCGCCGCCGCCCAGTTGCGCGCGCTCTACACCGCCGAGTGGAACTGGCGCGAGCAGCAGTTCGGCCGCGACGAGGACGATGCGCGCCCGTCGGACCATTTCCCCCGCGTCGATGCCGCGACGCAGGCGGCGCGCCTCGCTTACTGGCAGCGCACGCTCGATGCGCTGAACCGGATCTCCGCCGACCAGCTCTCGCCCGAGGAGAAGATCGACGCGGCGGTGTTCCGCACCGTGCTGGAGGCCTTCGTCGCGCAGGGGCGGTTCCGTACCTGGGAGATGCCGTTCACCGCCGACAGCCAGTTCTGGTCGGGGATCGAGGCGCATGGCGGCTTCCACCGCGCCGACGAATATCGCCGCTACCTCGCCCGCCTGCGCGATCTGCCGCGCTATTTCGGCGAGCAGATCGTCAACATGCGCGCCGGCCTCGCGCGCGGCTTCAGCGTGCCGCGCGCGACATTGGTCGGGCGCGACGCCTCGATCGTCGCCTATACCGGCGCCGATCCGGTCAGGAACCCGTTCTACGCTCCCTTCGCCGCCCCATCCCCGCGACGATCGCTCCAGCCGAGGCGCAGGCGCTCCAGGCCGAGGCGCGGCAGGTGATCGCGGGCGCGGTGGTGCCGGCCTATGCCAAGCTGCTCGCCTTCTACCGCGACGAATATATGGCGAAGACGCGCACCACGCTCGCGGCCGAGGCGATGCCCGACGGCAAGGCCTATTACCAGGCGCAGATCCGCGAATACACCACCACCGACCTGACGCCCGAGCAGATCCACGCGATCGGGCTGGCCGAGGTCGCGCGCATCGGCGCCGACATGGAGAAGACCAAGGCGGCGTCGGGCTTCACCGGCGACATGCCCGCCTTCCTCGCCTTCCTGCGCCGCGACCCGCAATTCTACGCGAAGACGCCCGACGAGCTGCTCGGCACTTCGGCCTATGTGATCAAGCGCGTCGACGGGCAGCTCAAATTCACCTTCGGACTGCTGCCGCGCGCCCGCTTCACGCTGCGGCCGGTGCCCGATGCGATCGCGCCCTTCTACACCTCGGGGCGCGGCGGGCTCGAAAGCTGCCTGATGAACACCTACGATCTGCCATCGCGGCCGCTCTACCAGAACGCCGCGCTGACGGTGCACGAATGCAATCCGGGGCACAGCTTCCAATTGGCGGTCGCGCTGGAGACCCCCGATCGCCCCGCCTTCCGTAGGGAAACCTACTTTTCGGGCTATGGCGAGGGCTGGGCGGTCTATTGCGAGTGGCTCGGCAAGATCATGGGCATCTACCGCACGCCCTATGAGGAGTTCGGCCGCGAATCCTACGAGATGTGGCGCGCGGCGCGGCTGGTGATCGATACCGGCATCCACCATTATGGCTGGACGCGCGAGCAGGCGATAACCTATCTGGCGAGCCACACCGCGCTGTCCCCGCACGAGGTGGAGACCGAGGTCGATCGCTACATCAGCTGGCCCGGTCAGGCGCTCGCCTACAAGCTCGGCGAGCTGACGCTGCGCCGCGAACGCGCCAAGGCCGAGGCGGCGCTCGGCCCCAGGTTCGACCAGCGCTGGTTCCACGACAAGATCCTGAGCCTGGGATCGGTGCCGCTGCCCGTGCTGGAACGCGAGCTCGACCAATGGATCGCGCAAGGCGGCAAGAACCCCTACGGTTAATCTCCCGGCCCTTGGGAACCGTTGGGAAGCACTGCCGTCACCCCGGCGAAGGCCGGGGTCCGCTGTGCCGCAAACCCTCAAGCCGCTGATTTGCTGGACCGTGAATGCCGGAACCAGTCCGGCATGACGCAAAGAGATGTGGTTCCTGGAATTACGCAACGATCCCTTCAGGAGAGAGGGCTTTAGGCATCCGGCCGCCAGGGCGAGGTGATCACCATCAGGCGCGGGCCGCCATGCTCGACCAAGGCGGCGCGCAGGCGCGCGGCGCGGCGGCCGTGGAGCAGGCGCTGCCACCAGCGGTCGAGCACCAGCTCGGGCACGAGGATCGCGACCGAGCGGCCGGGCGTGTCGGCGTCGATCCGGTCGACCAGCTTCAGGATCGGCCCGTGGCTCTCGCGATACGGGGCGGGCAGCTGGACGAGGCGCGGCGGGGTCGCGCCGGCGGCGGCGATGGGTCGCGCGATCTCCTCGTCCCAAGTCCTGCGCAATGCGGCCAGATCCTCCTCTTCCTCGGGTCCGGCGAGGCGGAGCAGGTGGACCGCGATCACGTTGGGCGAGAGCGTGATCGCGAAGCGCAGCGCGCGATCGGTCATGCGGTTGCGCTCCTCGAACGCGACCAGCACGGTCGGCGGATCGCGCTCCTCGATCCGGAACGGCCCCCGGCTGGCGAGCCGTTCGTCGATCCGCGCGTAATAGCCATGGACCGATCGCAGCAGCACGATCGTCGCGGGGATCGCCAGCACGACGATCCACGCGCCCTCCACGAACTTGGCGGCGACGATCACCGCCAGCGCCAGGATCGTGGTCGCCGCGCCGAGCGCGTTGATCGCCAGTCGCCCGGCATGGCGGCGGCCCTGCCTGTACCAATGCATCACCATGCCGAGCTGGCTGAGCGTGAAGGTGAGGAAGGCGCCGATCGCGAACAAAGGAATCAGCCGATCGGTGATCCCGCCGAACGCCGCCAGCAGCCCGCCGGCGGTGACGGTGAGGAAGCCGATCCCGACCGAGAACACCAGCCGCCGGTCCGCCACCGCGAAGCCGCGCGGCAGATAGCCGTCGAGCGCCACCAGCCGGCACAGGCGCGGAAAGCCGACGAAGCTGGTGTTGGCCGACAGGCACAGCACCGCGAGCACGCTCGCCATCGTGACGTAATAGACCGCGCCATGGCCGCCGATCGCGCCGGCGAGCTGCGACACCACGCTCTGATAACCGGGCTGGGTCTGGTCCATCGCGCCCAGCCCGTAATGACGCGCGACGATTGCGATGCCCGTCAGCAGCAGCCCGAGCGTGAGGCAGATCACGGTGAGCGTGCGGTGCGCGTTGGGGACCACGGGCTCCTTGAACGCGCCGACGCCGTTCGACACCGCCTCCACCCCGGTCATCGCGGTGCAGCCCGCGGCGAAGGCGCGCATCAGCAGCCACAGCCCCGCCGCCTCGCTGGCCGGCTTGAGCGGCGGCGGCGCGATCACCGCCTGCGGATGTCCCCCGCTCGCGACGATGTGGACCAGCCCCGTCACCAGCAGGCCGAGCAGGGTGGCGATGAACAGATAGGTCGGCAGCGCGAACAGCAGCCCCGCCTCCGCCGTGCCGCGCAAATTGGCGAGCGCGACCAGCACGAGCACGCCCAGGCACAGCCACAAGGTCCATGGCTGCAACGCGGGCAGCGACGAGGTGAGCGCCCCCACCCCGGCCGAGATGCCGACCGCGACGTTGAGCACATAGTCGATCATCAGCGCCGCGGCGGCCAGCAGCGAGGCCCCCGCCCCGAGATTCTCCTTCGCGACGGTATAGGCGCCCCCGTTCGACGGATAGGCGACGATGGTCTGCCGATAGGAGAGATAGAGGATCGCGAGCAGCGCCACGATCGGCGCGATCACCCAGCCTACCCAGCTCAGGCTCGCCGCGCCGAGCGGGACCATGATCGCCAGCGCCGCCTC
>CAXUGZ010000033.1:0-9663 GCA_964250685.1 uncultured Sphingomonadaceae bacterium | reverse complement strand
GGATGAGCCGTTTCTGGTCATGGCGACCCAGAACCCCATCGAAAACGAGGGAACGTACGTTCTGCCCGAAGCCCAGTTGGACCGCTTCCTGCTCAAGATACTGGTGCCGTATCCCAGCATCGGCGACAGCAGGCGATAGGCGTCACCGATAGCCGCCACGTCGTGTCGCCCGCCGCCGTGGAACACCGCCGCCGCGAGGATCAGGATCGCGGCGTTGATGAAGAAGGCGAGGCCGAGCGCGATCGTGCTGTCGACCGTCGCCCAGCGGATCGCCTGGCGCTTGTCGTCGAAGGCGCGGGTCTGGACGATCGAGGAATGGAGGTAGAGGTTGTGCGGCATCACCGTCGCGCCGAGGATGCCGATCGCCAGGTACAGCTGCGCCGGGTTCGTGACGATCGATGGCGACGGGATCAGCCCGCCGAGCATGGCGGCCAGCGGCGGGCGCGCTGCGATCAGTTCGAACACGAAACAGCCCGCGATCAGGAGGAGCAGGCCGACGACGAACGCCTCCAGCTTGCGAAAGCCGAAGCGCTGCAGCCCCAGGATCAGGAACACGTCGAGCGCGGTCAGGATCACGCCCCAGATCAGCGGCAGGCCGAACAGCAGTTTCAAGGCGATGGCGGTGCCCAGCACCTCCGCCAGGTCGCAGGCGATGATCGCGATCTCCGCCAGCAGCCACAGCAGCAGCGATACGGGCCGCGGATAGCCGGCGCGGCACGCCTGGGCCAGGTCCAGCCCGGCGGCGATGCCGAGGCGCACCGACAGCGCCTGGAGCACGATCGCCATCAGGTTGGACAGCAGCACGACCGACAGCAGACTATAGCCGAACGCGGCGCCGCCGGCGATGTCGGTCGCCCAGTTGCCCGGGTCCATATAGCCGACCGCGACCAGGAAGCCGGGTCCCATGAACGCCCGCAGGCGACCCCAGCCGCTGCCCCCCAGCGGCACGGCGATGCTGCGCAAGCTGTCGGCGGCGGAGCGGCGCTCGGTCATCGCGGGTTGACGCCGGCGCTGGTGACAAGTGGCAGAAGTTGGCGCTCGAACGGCCTTTTGGCCCGGATGCGCCGACGAAGCGCCGGCACGGCGCCCGCGACGCGGCTGGTGCGCGACGAGTGGGCGCCACCGACGCGGCTCTTGTACTCGGGCCGCGGGCAGGGGTGAGGCAGAAACGGGCGGGGCGCGGCGAACGGCATCGGGCCGCTTTGCACGGATACCGGCCGTAGGACAGAGCCGAGCGGCAGTTCCGGTTTGCCGGTCACTCGACCTGATCGATCGTCCCGCGAACAGGGCAACGGCAGCGGGGCGCCGCTTTTGCTGTGGGCCGGATGCTCGCGCTACAACGGGCTGAGCGCCATCGTGCCTCCGGCACCGGCGTGCTGGTAGTGGAACCAGGCGAAGATCGCCGCCGCGCCGCGGTGCGGGCGCCAGGCGTCGGCGACCTCGCGGGTCAGTGCCTCGCTGGGCCGGCTGGCGTGGCCGAGCAGGCGGCCGATCTCGATCTGCACGGCCAGGTCGCCGGCCGGCCAGATGTCGCCGCGCCCCTCCGCGAACAGCAGGTAGATTTCCGCCGACCAGCGCCCGACGCCCTTGATCCGCACCAGCGCCGCGATCGCCTCCTCGTCGTCGGCGGGCAGCGCGAACAGATCGAGCGCGCCGCTCGCCACCAATTCGGCGAGACTCCGCACATAGGCGGCCTTCTGGCGCGACAGCCCCGCCGCGCGGAGCAGATCGTCGGGTGCGGCGGCGAGCACCGCCGGATCGAGCCCCGGCCCGATCGCCTGCTCCATCCGCCCCCAGATCGCCGCCGCCGCGGCCACGCTCACCTGCTGGCCGATGATCGTGCGCAGCAGCGTCTCATGGCCGCGCGCGCGGATGCGCGGCTCGGGCAGGCCGTGGCGGGCGATCCCGGCGGCGAAGCCCGGCTCGATCGCCGCCAGCGCCGCCAGGCCGCGCGCGAGCTGATCGGCGGTCAATCCCACGCATGCTCTCCCGGTTGCATCGCCGCGCGCGCCGCGACATAGCGGCGTCGCCAACCCGCGCCGGAGGTTCGATAATGCCCAAGCTGATCGTCGTCACCCGCGAAGGCGAGGAGCGCGAGATCGACGGCGCGGCCGGCCTGTCGGTGATGGAGGTGATCCGCGACGCGGGCATCGACGAGCTGCTCGCTCTGTGCGGCGGCTGCTGCTCGTGCGCGACGTGCCACGTCCATGTCGATCCGGCGTTCGCGGACGCGCTGCCGCCTATGAGCGAGGACGAGGACGATCTGCTCGACAGCTCGGACCAGCGCGACGAGACCTCGCGGCTGTCGTGCCAGGTCCCGTTCGGCGACGCGCTCGACGGCCTGAAGGTCACGATCGCGGCCGAGGACTGATCGCTACCCGCGCGTCGCCACCGCATAGAGCGCGATCGCGGCGGCGTTGGAGACGTTGAGGCTCTCGACGCGCGGGCTGATCGGGAGCTTCGCCAGCTCGTCGCAATGCGCCTCGGTGTTGGCGCGCATGCCCTCGCCCTCGGCGCCGAGCACGAGCGCGACGCGGGCGGTGCCGATCGCGTCCGCCAGCGGGCGCCGCCCCGCGCCGGTGAGCCCGATGCGCCAGAACCCGGCCTCGCCAATCTCGCCCAGCGCGCGCGCCAGATTGACCACGCGCACCCACGGCACGATTTCGAGCGCGCCCGATGCGGAGCGCGCGAGCACGCCCGATTCGGGCGGCGCGTGGCGGTCCTGCGTCACCAGCCCGAGCGCGCCGAACGCGGCGGCCGAGCGCAGCACCGCGCCGACATTGTGCGGATCGGTCACCTGATCGAGCAGCACCAGCGGGCGCTGGTCGCTCGCCCCCTGCTCGATCAGGTCGCCCAGCCAGATGTCGGGCAGCGGATCGACCTCGATCACCACCCCCTGGTGCGGCGCGTCCTGCGGCACCAGCCGGCCGAGATCGGTCACCTCGGCATAGCTCACCGGGATCGCCGGCGGAAAGCCGCCGAACCCGGCCAGCGCCTCGCGCGTGCCCCACACGCGCCGCACCGTCCGCTCGGGATTGGCGAGTGCCGCGGCGACGGCGTGGCGGCCCCAGAAGCGGGGGCGGTTGCCGGCGGGAACGGAGGGGCGATGGCCTCGGCGCATGGATCTCGCGCTAACGGTGGAGCGGGTAGCGGGAATCGAACCCGCGTATGAAGCTTGGAAGGCTACCGCTCTACCATTGAGCTATACCCGCGAAACAACGACTTAGTATCAATTCAGCCCGATCCTTTGACAGGGCTCGGCCGATCCGCTGGCTCAATGCCACCACAATTGCGGCGTCGTCAACGTAGGTGCGCCGGATCGTCGTGACGCCGTGAGGTGACCACGCCACGATATCGAGCCGCGAAAACCCCCAACGAGCATGTCAAGCCGAACATCCTCCACTTTGCTTATGATCGCCGCCCTCGCTATGCAGCGCGAACGCACGCAGCCGGCCCGAACGGGCCGCGGGCTGAATATGGCGGTGGGGGCCGTTTTCCATGATCTCGATCGGCCAGCGGCTCGACCAGCATCGCGGGATCGGCCCGGGGTTCGATTTCCTGCGCGTCGCACTCGCGGTGCTGGTCGTGTTCTGGCACAGCTTCATCATCGTGCCCGGCCAGACCGCGCCCGATTACCGGCCGTTCGTGTGGCTGCCGCATTACATGACCTTGTCGCTGTTCTTCGCGCTGAGCGGTTTCCTCATCAGCGGCAGCGCGCTCAGACTTTCCCTGTCCAACTTCCTGATAAACCGCGGCTTGCGCATCTTTCCCGCGCTGGCGGTGGAGATCGTGCTGTCCGCGTTCGTGCTCGGTCCGCTGTTCACGATGCTGCCGGTGCACGCGTATTTCGCATCGCCGACGACGTACCATTATCTCACCAACATCGTGGCGCTCATCAACTACCGCCTGCCGGGCGTGTTCGAGAGCAATCCCAGCCCGTTGGTCAATGCATCGCTTTGGACCGTTCCGGGCGAATTTCTCTGCTACTTCATCATGTCGTGCTTCATGATCGTCGGGGTGCTGCGCCGTCCCGCGCTGACTGCGCCGGTGGGGTTGATTATCGGGCTGACCGGCTGGCTGCTGCTGCGCAGCGGATATGGAGATCATCCCGCCAGGCTCGCCCGCATCGTGTTCGCGCATTTCGAGATCGGCCCCACCGCGCGCGTGACGATTGCGTTCGTCGCGGGCGTCGTCGCCTATCAGCTGCGCTACCGCCTGCCGCACAGCTGGGCGATCTGCGGCGCGTGTGCGGCCTTGCTGGCGCTGCTGGCGTGCCTGCCGCCCGGGGCGCTCAGCCTGCCGATGCTCGGCCTGATCACCGCCGCGCCGATCGCCTATTTGACCGCCTTCATCGGCACCTGCGAGCTGCCGACGCTGCCGCTGTTCCATCGCGGCGATTTTTCCTACGGCGTCTATCTGTACGGCTTCCCCGTGCAGCAGGCGGTGTTCTCGCTCACGCGCGCGATCACCTCGCCCTGGCTGCAATTCGCGATGGCGCTTCCCGTGATCGTGGGGTTCGCGGTGTTCTCCTGGCATTGTATCGAGAAGCCCGTGCTGGCGATGCGCAAGCGCTTCTCGTTCGTGGCGCGCGTGCGGGGGCGCCGACGTGCGGCAGTCCGCCGTCGCCGCTCCGCCGGCCGAGGCGGCGGAAGCGCGGTGATCCCGGAATGGCGGGACGGGGCGGCGCGCCTCAGCGCTGTTCGACCGCCACGTAATCGCGCTGGGTGGGACCCGTGTAGAGCTGGCGGGGACGGCCGATCTTCTGCTCGGGATCCGAGATCATTTCGTTCCACTGCGCGACCCAGCCGACCGTGCGCGCGAGCGCGAACAAAGCGGTGAACATCGAGGTGGGGAAGCCGATCGCCGACAGGATCACGCCCGAATAGAAATCGACGTTGGGATAGAGCTTCTTGTCGATGAAATACTGGTCCTTGAGCGCGAGCTGCTCGAGCTCGCGCGCGGTATCCAGCACGGGATCGCTGATGCCGAGCTTGTCGAGCACCTCGGTCGCCGCCTTGGACAGCACCTGGGCGCGCGGATCGAAGTTCTTGTAGACGCGGTGGCCGAAGCCCATCAGCCGGAACGGATCGTCCTTGTTCTTGGCGCGCGCGATATATTCGGGGATGCGGTCGGGGGTGCCGATCTCGCGCAGCATGTTGAGCGCGGCCTCGTTGGCGCCGCCATGCGCCGGGCCCCACAGGCACGCAATGCCCGCCGCGATGCACGCGAACGGGTTGGCGCCCGACGAACCCGACAGGCGCACGGTCGAGGTCGACGCGTTCTGTTCGTGATCGGCGTGCAGGATGAAGATCTTGTCCATCGCCGACTCGATCACCGGATCGACCTCATATTCCTCCGCCGGCACGCCGAAGGTCATGCGCAGGAAATTGGCGGTGTAGGAGAGCTTGTTGTCGGGATAGAGGAAGGGCTGGCCGACCGAATATTTGTACGCCATCGCCGCCAGCGTGGGCATCTTGGCGATCAGGCGGTGCATCGCGATGGTGCGCTCGCGCGGATCGTTGATGTTGGTCGAATCGGGGTAGAAGGCCGACAGCGCGCCGACCACGCCGCACATGATCGCCATCGGATGCGCATCGCGCCGGAAGCCGCGATAGAAGGTCGCGAGCTGCTCGTGCACCATCGTGTGGCGCGTGATCGTCGTGACGAAGGTGCCGAGATCGTCCTTCGACGGCAGCTCGCCATTGAGCAGGAGATAGGCCACCTCCATGAAGCTCGATTTTTCGGCGAGCTGATCGATCGGATAGCCGCGGTGGAGCAGGATGCCCGCGTCGCCATCGATATAGGTCAGCCCCGATTCACAGCTCGCGGTGGAGGTGAAGCCCGGATCATAGGTGAACGCCCCGGTCTGGGCATAGAGCTTGCGGATGTCGATGACGTCGGGGCCGGTGCTGCCCGAGATCACCTGCGTGGTGAAATCCTTGCCGCCAACGCTGATCGTGCTGCCATCGGCCATGCGCCACCTCCTTCATGCGTCCGCCGGACGATCGAGCTGATCGTCCAGCCGTGCCAGGCTCTCCTCGCGACCGAGCAAAGCCGCCACGTCGAAAATGCCCGGGGAGGTCGTCCGGCCGGTCAATGCGGCGCGCAGCGGCTGCGCGAGCTTGCCGAGGCCGACCTCCACCTCTTCCGCCACCCCGCGCACCGCCGCTTCGAGCGCGGGCGCGCTCCATTCGGCGGAACCCCGGACGGCCTCACGGACTCGCGCCAGAAGCTGGCGCGACGCGCCGTCTAGCAGCTTGCCCGCCTGCTCGTCCACGTCGATCGGGCGGGTGCGAAACAGAAAGCCGGCGCCGTCCGCTAACTCATTGAGTGTCTTGGCCCTTACCTTCAGCACGGGCATGGCGCGGCGCAGCAAATCCATGCCCCGATCGTCGATCGCGGGGCCCAGCCGGGGCGCGACCAGGGCCGCCAGCCGCGCATCGTCCGCCTCGCGCAGATAATGGCCGTTGAGGTTTTCGAGCTTCTTGAGATCGAAGCGCGAGGGCGAGCGGCCGACGCCTGCCAGATCAAACCACTCGACCGCCTGATCGCGGCCGATGATCTCGGCGTCCTGATGCCCCCAGCCGAGCCGCAGCAGGTAATTGCCGACCGCCTCGGGCAGCATGCCGAGTTCGTCGCGATACGCCTCGACGCCGAGCGCGCCGTGGCGCTTCGAGAGCTTGGCGCCGTCGGGCCCGTGGATCAGCGGGATGTGCGCGTAGACGGGCTCCTCCCATCCTTCTTCTATCGCAGCCATCGCGCGGACGATGCCGAGCTGGCGGAAGGCGTTGTTGAGGTGATCGTCGCCGCGGATGACGTGCGTCACCCCCATGTCGTGATCGTCGACCACCACCGCGAGCATGTAGGTCGGCGTGCCGTCCGAGCGCAGCAGCACCATGTCGTCGAGCTCGGCATTGCGTACCGTCACCGCGCCCTGCACGCGGTCCTCGATCATGGTCTCGCCCTCGGTCTCGGCCTTGAGCCGGATGACGAACGGCGCGCCGTCGGGCGCCTCGCGCGGGTCGCGCTCGCGCCAGCGGCCGTCATACCGCAGCGGCAGGCGGTTCGCACGCTGCCCGGCACGCATCTGCTCGAGCTCCGCGGGCGTGGCGAAGCATTTGTACGCGCGGCCCTTCTCCAGCAGCTGGAACGCCACCTCGGCGTGGCGGCTGGCGCGCGCGAACTGATAGACCTCGTCCCCGTCCCAATCGAGGCCCAGCCAGCGCAAGCCATCGAGGATCGCCTCGATCGCGGGCTGGACCGAGCGCGCGCGGTCGGTGTCCTCGATCCGCAGCAGGAAGCGCCCGCCATGATGGCGCGCGAACAGCCAGTTGAACAAGGCGGTGCGCGCGCCGCCGATGTGGAGATAGCCGGTCGGGGAGGGGGCGAAGCGGGTGACGACCTCACGCGCGGCGGTGCTTGCGCCCACGGCGCCTCTCTCCCAAGCTGCGGCCATGATGGCCATTGAGGTGATCAGCGCCCCTAGCATGAAGCGGCGGCTCCGCAAGCGGGCGCTCGCGCTCCCGCATCCCCGCGCGCTCGTGGGCGCGATCGAGCGATGGCTGGAGGCGGAGCGCGACCAGCTCGGGCTGTGGCTGCCGGTCGGGCTGGGGCTCGGCATCGCCGCGTGGTTCGCGCTGCCCGACGCGGGCGCGTGGCGCGCGTTTCTCGCGCTCGGCGGGGGCGGAGCCGCGCTTGCGTTCGCGCTCGATACCGGCGGACGGCTGGCGCGCGCGATCGGCATCTTCCTGCTCGCCGCGGTGGCGGGCTGCCTGCTCGTCTGGGCACGGAGCGATCGCGTCGCGGCGCCGCGACTGGCGCGCGCGACGATCGCACAGGTGGCGGGCAGCATCGATGAGGTCGATCCGCTGCCCGCGCGCGGCAAGGTGCGGCTGGTGGTGGCGCTCGATCGCGCGCCCGGGCTGCCGCCGCGCGCGCGGATCAACGTGGATGCCGCCACCGCGCCGCCCGGGCTGATCCCCGGCGCGCGGATCGCGACGCGTGCGCGGCTGGAGCCGCCGCCCGGGCCGCCGCTCCCCGGCGCCTACGATTTCGCCGAGGTCGCGTGGTTCGGGCGGATCGGTGCCACGGGCAAGGCGATCGGGCCGGTGACGGTGACCGCGCCCGCGCCGCCGGGCGGCGGCTTCATGCGCTGGCTGGCGCGCACGCAGCTCAGCCTCACCGCGCACATCCAGGCGCAGCTCGCGGGGAGCGAGGGCGGGGTCGCGGCGGCGTTCGTCACGGGCGACGTCGGCGCGATCAGTGACAGCGACAACATCGCCTTCCGCCGCTCGGGGCTCGCGCACCTGCTCTCGATCAGCGGGCTGCACGTCACCGCGGTAATCGCGGCGACGATGCTGCTGGCGCTGCGCCTGCTCGCTCTGTCGCCGTGGCTGGCGCTGCGCGCGCCCCTGCCGCTGATAGCGGCGGCGGCAGGCGCGCTGGCGGGGATCGGCTACACGTTGCTGTCGGGCGCGCAGGTGCCGACGGTGCGCTCGTGCGTCGCCTCGCTGCTCGTGCTGGCGGGGATCGCGCTCGGGCGCGAGGCGATGACGCTGCGGCTGGTCGCGACCGGGGCGCTCGCGGTGCTGCTGATCCGGCCCGAGGCGCTCGCCGGCCCCAGCTTCCAACTGAGCTTCGCCGCGGTGACCGCGCTGATCGCATTCCACGAGCATCCGCGCGTGCGCGCCTGGGTGCGCCAGCGCGAGGAGCCGTGGGGCGGGCGCCTGGTGCGCGAGGCGTGCGCGCTGCTGGCGACCGGCGTGCTGGTCGAGGCGGCGCTGGCGCCGATCGCGGTGTATCATTTTCACCGCGCGGGCTTCTACGGCGCGCTCGCCAACATCGTCGCGATCCCGCTCACCACCTTCGTCATCATGCCGCTCGAGGCGCTGGCGCTGCTGCTCGATCTGGGCGGCTTGGGCGCGCCCCTGTGGTGGCTGACGGGCAAGGCGATGGCGTTGCTGCTTTGGATCGCGCGCACCGTTTCCGCGCTGCCGGGCGCGATCGCGAGCCTGCCGTCGATGCCCGAGGGCGCGTTCGCGCTGATGGTCGCGGGCGGGCTGTGGCTGGCCTTGTGGCGCACGCGCGCGCGCTGGATCGGGCTGCTGCCGCTGGCGATCGGCGGCGCCTGGACGCTCGCGACGCCCGCGCCCGATTTGCTCGTCACGGGCGACGGCCGCCACCTCGCGGTGCGCACGCGCGCGGACGCGCTCCACCTGCTGCGCCCGCGCGCCAGGGATTACGTGCGCGAGCAGTTCGCCGAGGGCGCGGGGGTGCAGGCGCCCGCGCTCGATCTGGACGCGCTGCCCGGCGTGCGATGCAACGCCGATATGTGCGCGGCATCGCTCGATCGCCACGGCCGCCGCTGGCGCCTGCTCGCCACGCGCAGCGCGTATGCGGTCGATTGGGCGGCGCTGGCCAAGGCGTGCGCGTGGGCGGACATCGTCGTCAGCGATCGCCGCCTGCCGCGCGGCTGCGGCCCGCGCTGGCTCAAGCTCGACCGGCCCGCGCTGGCGCGGACCGGCGGAGTCGCGATCCTGCTCGATCCCCCAAGCGTGCGCAGCGTGATCGGCGCGGATCGCCATCCGTGGGTGGGAGCGCCGCAAGGTTCCTCCCCCGCAGGGGGAGGGGGACCATCGCGCAGCGATGGTGGAGGGGTATCCC
>CAXUGZ010000032.1:9658-9887 GCA_964250685.1 uncultured Sphingomonadaceae bacterium | reverse complement strand
TCGCCCGGAAGCTGGTCGAGATCGCGCTGGTCCTTGTACGAGAGCTTGCCTCTCCCCTCCCGCTTGCGGGAGGGGTCGGGGGCGGGTGTGTCCTTCGGCCGGTTTGGCCCACCCCCGGCCCCTGCCGCCTGCGGGAGGGAAGCGCGCTGCCGCACCCAATCCTCGTATCCGCCTGCGACGATGTCGACCTTGCCCGACCCGTCGAGCCCGAGCGTCACCGTGACGGTGC
>CAXUGZ010000032.1:3763-9648 GCA_964250685.1 uncultured Sphingomonadaceae bacterium | reverse complement strand
TGGGCGCAGCGGGTCGCTTCGGCTCGGCCTTGACCGTCCGCCGCTTCGCCCAATCCTCATAGCCGCCGGCGACGATGTCGACCTTGCCGGATCCGTCGAGGCCCAGCGTCACCGTCACGGTGCGGTCGAGGAAGTCGCGGTCGTGGCTGACGATCAGCACCGTGCCGTCATAATCCGCGATCACCTCCTGCAGCAGGTCGAGCGTCTCGAGGTCGAGGTCGTTGGTCGGTTCGTCGAGCACCAGCAGGTTCGAGGGCCGCGCGAACTCGCGCGCGAGCAGCAGGCGCGAGCGTTCGCCGCCCGACAGCGTGCCGATGCGCGCATCGACCATGTTGGGATCGAACAGGAACTCCTTGAGATAGCCGGCAATGTGCTTCTTGACGCCCAGCACCTCGATCCAGTCGCCGCCGTCGGCAAGGATGTCGCGCACGCGCTTGTCGGGCGCCATCAGCTTGCGCTGCTGATCGATGATCACGCCGTCGAGCGTCTGCGCGAGCTTGACCCGCCCTTCGTCGGGCGCGAGCTCGCCCGTGAGCAGCCTCAGCAGCGTGGTCTTGCCCGCGCCGTTCGCCCCGACCACGCCGATGCGATCGCCGCGCGTCACGCGGAAGGTGAAGTCGCGGATGATCGTGCGCTCGCCTTCTTCCGTTCGTCCTGAGCCTGTCGAAGGACTGCCCTTATCTCCGTAACCAGAGGAGGACGGTGCTTCGACAGGCTCAGGACGAACGGAAGGGGATGCTGCCGGATAGCGCTTGGTCACATGCTCGGCATCGATCACCACCTTGGTGCGCGCGTCGTCGCTGGCGGTGACGAGGCGCGCAATGCCCTGCGGCCCCAGCATCGCCGCGCGCGTGGCGCGCATCTCGTGCAGCTTGGCGAGGCGCCCCTGGTTGCGGCTGCGGCGCGCGGTGACGCCGCGCAGCAGCCAATGCTCCTCGAGCTTGAGCTTGGCGTCGAGCCGCTCGGCGCTCCGCGTCTCCTCGGCATAGACCGTCTCGGTCCACGCCTCGAACCCGCCGAAGCCGATCTCCGCCCGGCGCAGCGATCCACGATCGAGCCACAAGGTGCTCCTCGTCAGCCGGGTGAGGAAGGTGCGGTCGTGGCTGATCGCGATGAACGCGCCGGAATAGCGCGCGAGCCAGCTTTCCAGCCAGTCGATCGCGTCGAGATCGAGATGGTTGGTCGGTTCGTCGAGCAGCAGCACGTCGGGCTCCTGCGCCAGCGCGCGCGCGATCGCGGCGCGGCGGCGCTCGCCCCCGCTCGCGCTGGCGGCGTCGCGCGCGAGATCGATCCCGATCTGGTCGGCGATCGCCTCCACCACGTGACGCTCGGGCGCGTCGTCGCCCCCCAGCACGAAGTCGCGCAAGGTGGCGCAGCCCGCCATTGCGGGCTCCTGCTCGAGCAGCACCACGCTGCTGCCCGGCACGATCGTGCGCCGCCCCTCGTCCGCCTCGATGCGCCCGGCGAGCAGCTTGAGCAAAGTGGTCTTGCCCGCGCCGTTGCGGCCGATCAGTGCCAGCCGATCGCGGGGGCCGAGGTGCAGATCGATGTGGCGGAACAGCCAGCCGCTGCCCTGGATCACACCCAGATCTTCGAACGCGAGGACGGGTGCTGCCATGGTTCCGGACGCTGATGAGAGGGGTGGCGGGGCGATAGGTCCGCCCCGACGCGGCATTCACTAGCTATTCAAGCGATCGCGGCCATGCAACTGCCCATGCTGATGAGGATTTTCCTGGCCGCCGCGTGCGTCGGCGGCGTGCTGGCCGCCGGCGGCGCGCGGGCGCAGCACCGGCCGGACCAGGACGAGGCATTCGCCGCGCGCCGCGCGGGGCAGGTGATGCCGCTCCACGCGATCGAAGCGCGCATCGTGCCGCGGATGCGCGGCTGCGATTATCTCGGGCCCGAATTCGACGCGGCCTCGGGTGTCTATCGGCTCAAGTTCATGCGCGGCGGCGCGGTGATCTGGATCGACGTGGACGGCCGCACCGGGGCGATCCTCTCGCGCTCGGGATATTGAAGCCGCCGCGCAAAGGCGCATATCCCAATACGGCAGAGGAGACCGACCATGCGCGTTCTGATCGTCGAGGACGAACCCAATCTCGGGCGCCAGCTGCGCGCGACCCTGGAGGGTGCCGGCTATGCCGTCGATCTCGCCACCGATGGCGAGGATGGCCATTATCTCGGGCTGACCGAGAATTACGACGCGATCGTGCTCGATCTCGGCCTGCCCGAGGTGGATGGCCTGACCGTGCTCGATCGCTGGCGCAAGGACGGCAAGGACATGCCCGTGCTCGTGCTGACCGCGCGCGACAGCTGGTCGGACAAGGTGGCGGGGCTCGATGCGGGGGCGGACGATTATCTCGCCAAGCCGTTCCAGACCGAGGAGCTGATCGCGCGCCTGCGCGCGCTGATCCGCCGCGCCGCGGGCAATTCCTCGTCCGAGCTGCTCGCGGGCGACATCCGTCTCGATACGCGCTCGGGCAAGGTCACCAAGGACGGCGAGCCGGTCAAGCTCACCGCCCAGGAATACAAGCTGCTGTCGTATCTGATGCACCACAAGGGCAAGGTGGTGAGCCGAACCGAGCTGATCGAGCACATCTACGATCAGGACTTCGATCGCGATTCCAATACGATCGAGGTGTTCGTCACCAGGATCCGCAAGAAGCTGGGGGCGGACGTGATCACCACCATCCGCGGGCTGGGCTACAGTCTCGAAGAGCCCGCCTGACATGGCGGCCGGCGCGCGCCCGGCCGTTCCGCGCCTGCTGGAGGTGCTGGCGAACTTCGTGCGGGTGATCTTCGGCCGGCCGGTGCGGCTCGCGGGCGAGGCCGGTGAGCCGGCGCGCGTCAGCGGCCAGGGCACGGGCTCGCTCACGCGGCGCATGCTCGGCATCGCCGCCTTGTGGATCGGGCTGCTGCTCGCGGGCGGCGGCTTCGCGCTCGACCGCGTGCTCGACGCCGCGATCACGCGCAATTTCGACGTCCAGCTCCAATACGTGCTCGGCGCGATGATCGCGTCGGCCGAGATCGATCCGGTGGGCGAGGTGCGCTTCAATCGCCCACTTGGCGACCAGCGCTTCCTCGAGCCCGGCTCGGGCCTCTATTATCAGGTGTCGGGCCAGGGGCACGCGCCGTTCCGCTCGCGCTCGCTGTGGGACCGCGCGCTGGGCGCCGGCGGCGCTCATCACGACGACCGCATCCATATTTACGACAGCCGCCAATTCGCCGAGGAGCCGCTGCGCGTGATGGAGCGCGACGTGCAGCTTCCCGGTTCGCCGGTCGCCTGGCGCTTCCAGGTGGCGCAGGACCGCGGCGGTCTCGACGAGCAGACCGCGGTGGTGCGGCGCACGCTGGTGCGCTCGTTCGCGGTCCTGGGGCTGGGGCTGATCGTGATGTCCGCGCTGCAGGCGGCGTTCGGGCTGTGGCCGCTACGCGCGGTGCGCCGCCAGATCGCGCTGGTGCGTGCCGGTCGCGCCTCGCGCATCGACGAGCGCCTGCCGATCGAGATCGCGCCGATGGTCGAGGAGCTGAACGAGCTGCTGGCGCATAACGAGCGCCGTGCGGAGGAAGCGCGCACGCACGCCGGCAACCTCGCGCATGCGCTCAAGACGCCGCTCACCGTCATCATGAACGAGGCGACCGCAGACAGCGAGCATCTGTGCCGCACGGTGATCCGCGAGGCGACGACGATGCGCCGCCAGGTCGACCATCACCTCGCGCGCGCGCGCGCGGTCGGGCGCCGCACCGCGGGCCAGAGCGTCGCGGCGGTATGGCCCGCGCTCGATTCGGTCGAGCGCGCGGTGGCGCGGCTCTACCCCGCCGCGACGATCGACGTCGCCGGCGCGCGCGACGCGCGCGTCCATGTCGAGCGGCAGGATCTCGACGAACTGCTCGGCAACCTGATCGAGAACGCCGCCAAATATGGCGGCGGCCGCGTGTTCGTGACGGTGAAGGACGGCCCCGAGTTCGTCGAGCTGGCGATCGAGGACGACGGCGCGGGCATCCCGCAGGCGCAGCGCCAGGCGCTGTTCGGGCGCGGCGCGCGGCTTGACACGGACAAGCCCGGCACGGGCCTCGGCCTCGCGATCGTGCGCGACGTGTCGGAGATATATGGCGGCTCGGTCGCGCTGGAGGAGAGCGAGGATCTGGGCGGACTGCTCGTGCGGCTGCGGCTGCCGGCGGCGCGGTGAGTGTCGGCCTTCTCCCAGCGGGAGCGGGTCAGCTGAGGGGGTAGGGTGCCTCCCGCTCCGCCACCACGCTGAATTGAAGCGAACCGCAGCGCCCCAAAAAATCCCTCTATAAAGTAAGCAAAAGCAGCGACTTAAAATGTTTTTGCGTCCATTGCGCCTCTCTTGATTGCCAAAGATTGGGACTGGGATTGGGTCTGGCGATCCAGATCGCGGCCGGCCGGAAACGAGGCGGCAAGCCAATCAGTCGGATTGACGCGCAGATCGCCGCGATCGTGCGCTCGCGCGGCGGGAGGCTGGCGACTCGTAACGTCCGCGATTTCGTCGGTTGCGGGATCACCGTCGTCGATCCGTGGGGCGAAGCATGACGCCCGCCGCAGCACGCCCGTATCTGCGCTACGCCGCGACAGAGGTTTTTTGCACGCGGTGGCTGCGGAGCGAGCCGTTCCGAAGGCTAACCGCCGCCTCTGGCGTAGAGGCGGCGGTGCCAGGCGTTCGTGCCTTTTTTTTGAACCGAAATGGCGCGCCCGGCAGGATTCGAACCTGCGACCACAGGCTTAGAAGGCATGTGCTCTATCCAGCTGAGCTACGGGCGCTTGGGCGTGGGCGATAGCGCGGTTTGCGTGGGCGCGGAACCGCTATAGTCTGCGTCCATGGGTGCAGGCACGGGAACGGTCGCGGTGGAAGCGGCGGCGCTGGCGGGGCGGCCGCTGCGCTATTTCGATTTCGTGATGGCCGCGTTCGTCACCATCCTGCTGCTGTCGAACGTGATCGGCGCGGGCAAGGTGGCGACGGTGACGCTGCCGGGGATCGGGCCGTGGCCGTTCGGCGCGGGGATCCTGTTCTTCCCCGTGGGGTATGTCCTCGGCGACGTGCTGACCGAGGTCTATGGCTATGCACGCGCGCGGCGCTGCATCTGGGCGGGTTTCGCCGCCCTGCTGTTCATGGCGTCGATGAGCTTCGTCGTCGTCGCTTTGCCCCCCGCGGCGGGATGGGGCGGGCAGGCGGCCTACGAGCAGGTGTTCGGCCAGGTGCCGCGCATCGTCTTCGCCTCGATGACCGCGTTCTGGGCGGGCGAGTTCGCCAATTCCTACGTGCTCGCGCGGATGAAGATCTGGACGCGCGGGCGTCGGCTGTGGACGCGCACGATCGGCTCGACGATCGTCGGCGAGGGTGTCGACAGCCTGATCTTCTATCCGCTCGCCTTCTGGGGCGCGGCGGGCTGGACGCCCGCGCTGGTGATCAAGGTGCTGTGGACGCAGTGGCTGCTCAAGGTGCTGTGGGAGGCGCTGCTGACCCCGGTCACCTATGCGGTGGTCGGCTTCCTCAAGCGGCGCGAGGGCATCGACGTGTTCGACGAGCGGACCAATTTCAGCCCCTTCCGCGTCAGGGCGTGATCGGAAAAGCTGAAGTCCTCCACGTCTAACCCAGGAAATAGTGCAGCGTCACCGCGATGCGCTGCGGCTCGGCACGGTGATCGAACGCGGCGACGGCGAACTTCGGGCGTACCAGCCGCGCCATCGCGTCGTTGGAGAAGCCGATGCCCTCCTTGGGAATGCCGAAGATCCCCTGATCGAGCTCGCCATTGGCGTTGGCGTCGTGGAACGCCTGCACCGCGTAGCGCCCCGGCGGCACGCCGCGCACGACCACGGTGACCACGCCCTTGTGTGCCACCGCCTCGGCGGTCCACGGGCAGGC
>CAXUGZ010000032.1:0-3753 GCA_964250685.1 uncultured Sphingomonadaceae bacterium | reverse complement strand
GGTCGTCCCCTGCACCAGCAACGTCGCCGCCAGCAACCAGGCCGTCACCCGGCGGCGCCGATGCCGACCGCGTTACGCCGCAGAGCCGCGAGCACGGTCGCCACCATCGACTCGGCGTCTAGCCCGGCATCGGCATATTGCTTCTCGGGCTTGTCCTGATCCTGGAAGCGATCGGGCAGGCGCAATGTCCGCAGCTTGAGCCCGGCGTCGATCAGCCCCTCGTCCGAGGCGAGCGTGAGCACGTGCGCGCCCAGCCCGCCGACCGATCCCTCCTCGACCGTGATCGCCACCTCGTGCGTCGTCAGCAGGCGGCTGATCAGCGTCTCGTCGAGCGGCTTGGCGAAGCGCAGATCGGCGACCGAGGTGGAGAGCCCCATCGCCTCGAGCTGGTCGGCCGCCTTGAGTGCCTCCTCCAGCCGCGTACCGAGCGACAGGATCGCGACCGTCTTGCCGTCGCGCACCAGCCGTCCCCGGCCGATCTCGAGCCGCTCGGGAACCGCCGGGATCGCCACGCCCGTGCCGTTGCCACGCGGATAACGCACCGCGCTCGGCCCCGCATCGTGCAGCGCCATGGTGTGGACCATGTGCGTGAGCTCGGCCTCGTCCGACGGCGCCATCACCACCAGATTGGGGAGCGTGCACAGGTAAGCGAGATCGAACGCGCCCGCGTGTGTCGCGCCGTCCGCGCCGACCAGCCCCGCGCGGTCCATCGCGAAGCGCACCGGCAGGTTCTGGATCGCGACGTCGTGCACCACCTGATCGTAGGCGCGCTGCAGGAAGGTCGAGTAGATCGCGCAGAACGGCCGCATGCCGCGTGCGGCGAGCCCCGCGGCGAAGGTGACCGCGTGCTGTTCGGCGATGCCGACGTCGAAGGTGCGCGCGGGAAAGACTTTCTGGAACCGGTCGAGTCCGGTGCCCGAGGGCATCGCCGCGGTGATCGCGCAGATGCGCTCGTCCTTCTCGGCCTCGGCGACGAGCGCCTGCGCGAACACGTTCTGGTAGGCGGGCGGCCCGGCGGGCGCCTTGGCCTGCACGCCCGACACGACGTCGAACTTCTGCACGCCGTGATATTTGTCCGACGACGCCTCGGCCGGCCCGTAGCCCTTGCCCTTCTTGGTGACGACGTGGACCAGGATCGGTCCCTCCGCCGCGTCGCGCACGTTCTCCAGCACCGGCACGAGATGGTCGAGGTTGTGCCCGTCGACCGGCCCGACATAATAGAAGCCGAGCTGCTCGAACAAGGTGCCGCCCATCGCCATGCCGCGCGCGAACTCGTCGGTCTTGCGCGCGGCATCGTGGAGCGGGCGCGGCAGGCGCCGCGCGAAGCGCTTGGCGAGATCGCGCAGCGACAGGAACGGCTTGGACGAGGCCAGCCACGCGAGATAGGCCGAGAGCCCGCCCACCGGCGGCGCGATCGACATGTCGTTGTCGTTGAGGATCACGACCAGGCGGTTGCCCGCGGCTTCGGCGTTGTTCATCGCCTCATAGGCCATCCCGGCGGACATCGCGCCGTCGCCGATCACCGCGATCGCCTTGCCCGGCCGGCCGGTGAGCGCGTTGGCGGTGGCGAAGCCGATCGCCGCCGAGATCGAGGTCGAGCTGTGCGCCGCGCCGAACGGATCATATTCGCTCTCGGATCGCCGGGTGAAGCCCGACAGGCCGCCGCCCTGGCGCAGCGTGCGGATGCGATCGCGCCGGCCGGTCAGGATCTTGTGCGGATAGGCCTGGTGGCCGACGTCCCAGATCAGGATGTCGCGCGGCGTGTCGAACACGTAATGGAGCGCGGTGGTGAGCTCGACCACGCCCAGCCCCGCGCCGAGATGGCCGCCCGTCACCGACACCGCCGAGATCATCTCGGCGCGCAACTCGTCTGCGACCTGGCGGAGCTGCTCGGGCTTGAGCCGGCGCAGCGCGGCGGGGTCCGCGACGGTGTCGAGTAGGGGCGTGGCGGGACGTTCAGACATTCGGCATGACTCTCCGGACATGGCTCGTCTAGGCGCTTGATCCGCCAACGGGAAGCCGATCCCGATCCGGACAGCGCGGCGACGGCACCACCTGTGGCCTAGACGCCGCAGCCCCGCCGCTCCCGCAGCGGCGCGGCGGTTGAACGCGGCCTCGTGCGGGCGCATAGCGCGCCGCGTGACGTGGCGTCCTCCTCGGTCCGGCGTGGCGCGGCCGCGCGCCTTCGGTGGCTGGCTGCTGGCGGTGGCCGGCCTGGTGCTCGCGATCGTGGTCGTCGGCGGCATCACGCGGCTGACCGAATCGGGGCTGTCGATCACGAGCTGGCAGCCGATCCGGGGGATCGTGCCGCCGCTGACGCCCGCGCAATGGCAGGCCGAGTTCGACGCCTACAAGGCGATCCCGCAATATCGCGCATTCAACGCGCACATGACGCTCGACGGCTTCAGGCACATCTATTTCTGGGAATATCTCCATCGGCTGCTCGCGCGTGCGATCGGGACATTGCTCGGCCTGGTGCTGCTGGTGTTCTGGTGGCGGCGGTGGATCCCGGCCGGATACGGCGCGCGCGTGCTGCTGATCCTCGGCCTGGGCGCGCTGCAGGGCGTGGTCGGCTGGTGGATGGTCGCATCGGGGCTGGAGGAGCGCACCGAGGTCAGCCACGTGCGCCTCGCGGTCCACCTCATGACCGCGATGCTGATCTACGGCGTGCTGATCTGGACCGCGCTCGATCTGTTCGGGCTGGCGCGGGGCGGGGCGGCGCGCGTCCGGTTGCGCACGGGTCCCGCGCTCGCGATCCTCGCGCTCGCGCTGCAACTCGTGCTCGGCGCGTTCACGGCGGGGCTGCGCGCGGGCTACGCCTTCGCCTCGTGGCCGATGATGGGGGACGAATGGTTCCCCGCCGGCGGCTGGTGGGCGGGACACGGGCTCGGCTACAATCTGGTGTGGAACCCGGTGGCGGTGCAGTTCGCGCATCGCTGGTGGGCGTGGGTGGTGGCGGGCGCGGCGGTGACGATGGCGTGGCGTGCGCGGCGCGCAGGCGCGGCGGCGCCCGCGACGGCGTTGATCGTGCTGATCGCGGCACAGATCGCGCTCGGCGTGCTGACTCTGCTGTCGGGCGTGGCGCTGCCGGTCGCGGTCGCGCACCAGGCGACCGCAACCTTGCTGCTCGGCGCGACGGTGTGGGCGGCGCACGCGCTCGGCACCCCCGCGGCGAGCAGGTCCACGGCAGTAAGGTATTTCAATACCTCACGCCGCAGCGGCGGATTTGCTTGACTTTTTAAGGCCACCCGCGCATCTGCCGCCAATCGCGCCGCCCCGGCTGGGGCGGCGTGCCTCGTTTCGGGCAGGTGCGGCCTGCCCCCAAGCCAAGGGTTCAGTCCATGCGGGCGCTCACCAAGACCACGAAGGTGGCCACGCCGGCCACGGTGGAGAAGAAATGGCATCTGGTCGATGCGGACGGGCTGGTCGTCGGCCGCGTCGCATCGCTGATCGCCAACATCCTGCGCGGCAAGCACAAGCCGAGCTACACCCCGCACATCGATTGCGGCGACAACGTCGTCGTGATCAATGCCGAAAAGGTGCGCTTCACCGGCCGCAAGGCCGCGCAGAAGGTCTATTACCGGCACACCGGCTATATCGGCGGCATCAAGGGCATTACCGCCGCGAAGGTGCTCGACGGCCGCTTTCCCGAACGCGTGCTGGAAAAGGCGATCGAGCGCATGGTGCCGCGCGGGCCACTCGGCCGCCAGCAGATGCGCAACCTGCGCATCTTCAAGGGCGCGCAGCACGATC
>CAXUGZ010000031.1:0-10069 GCA_964250685.1 uncultured Sphingomonadaceae bacterium | reverse complement strand
GCCGGCGGGCATGCCCGGCGGCGGCGGCATGGGCGGCATGGGCGGCATGGATTTCTGATCCACCCCTGACGCATCGACCAAAAAGAGAAGGGGCCGGGAGAGCGATCTCCCGGCCTTTTTCATGGCAAGCCCGCCCCGACCGTGCCAGCATGGCGCCGCGACTGGGGGACTTGGATGGACATCACGCGGCGGCACTGGCTCGGGCTCGCATCGGCGCTGACGATCGGCGGCGCGGCGATGGCGCGGGCGCCGCTGCCGCCGTCGATCACGGTCAAGGGACGCGGATCGCGCGATCCCGCGCCGCTGCTCGACGCGCTGGCGCGCTACGCCGCCGCCGAGGTGGCGGCGTTCGGCCTGCCCGGGCTGACGATGGCGGTCGCCGGCGCCGAGGGGCTCGACGCGACGATCACATTGGGCTTTTCCGATCTCGACCGCGGCGAGCCCGTCCGCCCCGACCAGCTCTTCCAGATCGGATCGATCAGCAAATCGATGGTGGCGCTGTGCCTCTACCGCCTCGCCGACCAGGGCAGGCTCGATCTGGACGCGACCGCCGCCTCGATCCTGCCCGAAGTGCCGTGGCCCGATGCGCGGATCACGATCGCCACTCTGCTCAACCACAGTTCGGGCCTGTCGGACATCACCCCTGCTTTCCCGCGCTCGCCCGACGGGCGGCTGTGGACCAACTACCCGCCCGCGACGCGCTTCTCGTACAGCAATCCGGGCTACGATCTGCTCGGGCTGGTCGTCGCCCGGGCGAGCGGCATGCCGTATCACCGCGCGCTCGCCGCTTTGGTGCTCGGCCCGCTCGGCATGGCGGGGGCCGAGCCGCTGATCCTGACGCGCGACCGCGCACGCTATCCGACCGGCTACCGCGAATATGGCGACGGCGCGTGGTTCCCCGACAGCGGCATCGCGCCCGGTCCCTGGCTCGACATCGAGACGCCCGCCGGATCGGTCGCGGCGACGCCCGCCGACATGGCGCGCTACATCGCCTATCTGGTGCGGCTCGGCCGCGGCAGGGGCGCGCCGCTCATGTCCGACGCGCTGGCGCAGCGTTACGTCACCGCCACGATCGACGCGCCCGATTTCACCCCCAAGGGGCGCTACGCCTCGGGCATCGCCACGGTCGACGTCGACGGGCGCCGCTGCCTGCACCATACGGGCGGCATGATCCTGTTCCACTCGTCGATCACGGTCGACTGGCAGGCGGGCGGGGGCGTGTTCGCGAGCACCAATTCGGGCGCGGGCAATTACAGGCCGCGCGGGATCACGCATCACGGCTGCCGGCTGCTGCGCGCGTTCGCCGAGGGGCGCCCGCTGCCCGCCGCACCCGCGATCGTCGCGCTACCGCGGGTCGAGCATGCGGCGGACCTTGCCGGCCGCTTCCTTGCCGCGGGGGGCGATGCGCTCGTGATCGAGGCGGCCGACGGCGCGCTGAGCGTGATGGCGGACGGCACGCGCGGGCGGCTGCGGCGCGAGGGCGAGGGGCGCTTCTCGGTCGAGCATCCGCGCCTCGCGCGCCATGAGATCGCCTATCTGCCCGGCCGCCCCAAGCATGACCGCCTGTGGTGGGGCGCGACGCTTTACGGCCGCGACGAGGCGGTCGCCACCCCGCCCGCGCCGCTCGCGCGGCTGGCGGGGCTGTACGTCAACGACAGTCCGTGGGTCGGCCGCTGCTCGCTCGTCGCGCGCGGCGAGACGCTGGTGATGGAGGGCAGCGGCGCGCTCGCCCGCGCCCCCGACGGCAGCTGGCGCGTGAGCGGAGACGAGCTGCCCGCCGAGCGGCTGTGGTTCGAGGCGACGATCGACGGCCGGCCCGAACGGCTGGTCCTCTCGGGCGTCGACCTGCGCCGCTTCCACGACAGCGAGGGCTGAGCGGCGCTTCCCGTCTCCCTCTCCCCGGCGGGGAGAGGGAGAGGGCTTGATGCCGCCGCCCCAAGACCGCCGTAAATCACGCCTTTGTGAGCATTCCCGCGATCGGCGAGATGTCGTAGCCCGCGCGGGCCGCCTTGGCGATCAGCGTGTCGGCCGGATCGCCGAACCGGGCGCGCGCCAGCGCCCACAGGAAGGTCGAGCGCGTGCCGGATCGGCAGAAGGCGAGCACCGGCCCGTCCGCCTGCTCGAGCGCGCGCGCCATCGCCTCGACCTGCGGCGGCGAGAAGCCCGCATGATCGACCGGGATCGCGACGTAAGCGAGCCCCGCCGCGCGCGCCGCCGCCTCGATCGCCGCGCCGGCGGGCTGGCCCGGCTGCTCCTCGTCCGGCCGGTTGTTGACGATCATGGTGAAGCCGTGCGCGCGCGCCGCCGCGACGTCGTGGGGTTCGATCTGGCCGAACACCGAGACATGCTCGTCGATCGTGCGGAACATCGTCGTGTCTCCTCAATACGCCAGCGCGCAGCCGTCGGCGCGCATCTCGCTCGCCGCGCCATAGACGCGTTCGCCGCCCGGCATGGTGCGCTCGATGCATTCGTAGCGGCCGAAGCCGCCGTCGGGCTGGCCGATCGTCCAGCCGATCGTCGCCAGCGCGCTCCGCGTCGCCGCCGGCACGCCGCTCTCCAGCTTGAGCAATCCCGCCGCCGGCAGCCCGGGCGCATCCTCGCCCATGCTCTGCGACGAGCCCTCGTGATGGTAGCGCGGCGCATCGCCCGCCGCCTGGATGTCGAGCCCGTAATCGATGCGGTTGATCAGGACCTGCGACTGGCCCTGCGGCTGCATGTCGCCGCCCATCACCCCGAACGACATCCAGGGCTGGCCGTCGCGCGTGGCGAAGCCGGGGATGATCGTCTGGAAGGGGCGCTTGCCCGGCGCGTAGACATTGGGGTGCCCGTCGCGCAGGCTGAAGAGCTGCCCGCGATCCTGGAACATGAAGCCGAGCCCGTCCGCCACCAGCCCCGATCCCATGCCGCGGAAGTTCGACTGGATCATCGACACCATCATGCCATCCCGGTCGGCGACGGTGAAATAGGTGGTGTCGCCATGGCTCGGCGCCTGCCCCGGATAGACCGGCTGGAGGATGCGGTCTGGCCGGATCAGCCTCGCGCGCTCGGCGGCGTATTCCTTGGACGCGAGCCACGCGACCGGCACCGTGGCGAAGTGCGGATCGGCGTAGAAGCGCGCGCGATCCTCATAGGCCAGCCGCTTCGCCTCGACCTGGAGGTGGATCGAGCGCGCCGACTGGAAGCCCGCCGCGCGCAGATCGAAATTCTCGAGGATGTTGAGCATCTGCAGCGTGGCCAGCCCCTGCGTGTTCGCGCCCATCGCGTGGACGCCGACGCCGCGATAATTGGTGGTGAGCGGCTCGACCCATTCGGCGTGCTGGCGCGCGAGATCGGCCGCGGAGAGCCAGCCGCCGATGCGCCTGAAATAGGCGTCGATCGTGCGCGCGATTTCGCCCTGGTAGAAGGCGTCGCGGCCGCCCTCGGCGATCATGCGATAGGTGCGCGCGAGATCGGGGTTGCGGAACACCGCGCCGATCGCGGGCGATTCGCCGCCGGGCGCATAGGTGTGGAGCGCGTTGGCGGTCTCCTCGACCCCCGCTCCGGCGCGGGTAAACGCCTTCAGATTGCCGCGGATCGAGGTCGCGATCACCGGCGGCACGGGCACCCCGCCCTCGGCGAGCTCGATCGCCGGCGCGAGCACTTCCGCCCATTTCAGCCGGCCGTAGCGCTGGTGGAGCGTCCACCAGCAATCGAGCGCGCCCGGCGTCGAGACCGCGACCGCGCCCACCGGCGGCAGGGCGCCGTTGCGGGCGCGCGACCGCGCGATCTCCAGTGTCAGCGCCTGCGGCGAGCGCCCCGATCCGGCGATGCCGACCACCTTCGCGAGCTTGGGATCCCAGATCAGCGCGTAGCAGTCGCCGCCGATTCCGCTCGAGGTCGGCTCGAGGAAACCCAGCGCGGCGTTCATCGCCACCGCCGCGTCGACCGCCGATCCGCCGCGCTTGAGCGTCTCGATCGCCACCAGGGTGGCGAGCGGCTGCGCGCTCCCCGCCGCGCCCGACCGGCCGTAGACGGTGGAGCGCGAGCCGAAGCTCGCGCCGACCGGGCGGTTGCCGGCATGCACGTCGGGCCGGTCGAACCGCTCCGCGCCGGCGGCCTGGAAGCCGATCGGCGGCCCCTCCTCGCTCGGGCTGCCGGGCCGCGTCGCCACCTGCGCGAGCAAGGGCGCGGCGACCGCGGCGGAGGGGATCGCGGCCAGGAACGAACGGCGCTTCATGCAGGGCTCCCATGCGAGGCGGGCGCCATCAAGCACGATCCGCGTTCGGCAGGAAGCGCCTTCTAGAAGCTGGCGCGCGCGCCGAGGCGCAGCGTGCGCGGGCGCAGCGGGGTCACTTCGTCGCGATAGGCCACGCCGAACGGGTTGCCGATCGCGAACCGGTTGCCGACCGTGTCGAGCAGATTGTCCGCGCTCAGGGTGAACGCGACATAGCCGAGCTTGAGCGTCGCGCTCAGCCCGGTCTCCAGATAATTGCCGTAGGGCAGATCGAGCGTCGGTCCCACGCCGAGCCGCGATCGCCCGATATAGCGTGCATTGGCCGCGAGCTGGAGCTGCGCATGGCCCACGGCGCGCGTCCATGCGACCGCGCCCGTCGCTGCGACCGATGGCGTGTCGGGGAGCGGCCGTCGGCCCGAAGAGACGAAATCGGGCGCGGGATCGACCAGCCGGCTATGGTTGAGGAACAGCCCGCCGCTGAGCTTGAGCCCCTTCACCGGCACCCAATCGACCGATCCCTCGAACGAGACGATGCGCCCGTCGCCGACATTGGCGGTATAGGGAAAGCCGTTGAGCGCGACCAGATCGGCCTGGATGTCGTCCCACCGCGCATAGGATACAGCCGCCACCGCCGCGACCCCCGTCGCCCCCTGCCGGAGCAGGCGCAGCCCGACCTCGCCGACGCGGATCTTGTCGTCCTCGAAGCTGGCGACGCGTCCGACTCCGGCGGCGACGGCGAGGCCGCCGGTGCGGAAGCCCTGCTGGTACTGGCTGAACAGCACGAGCCGGGGCAGCAGGCGCGCCGATACCGCGAGCTCGGGATCGACGCGCGAACTCGACCGGCCGCGGATGAAGGCGTTGCGCGTGACGGTCGAGGGATCGCCGTCCATCCGCGCATGCGTATAGCGCGCGCCGCCCGTCACCGACACCATTCCGAACACGGTCTGCGTGGTGGTGGCGAACACCGATTTCTCTTCGGTGCGGTTGGTCACGCCGACCAGGTCGCGCTGGCTGTCGAGCAGGCCGAACTCGCGCGCCTTGCCGGTGGTGTCGTGAACGTAGGACGCGCCGATCAGCCAGCCGCGTCCGTCGTTTAGCGTGCGCGACAGGCGCAGTTCCTGGGTGGTGAGGCGGATCGTGTTCTGCTCGTCATAGGCGACCGGGTTGGCAAACCGGCCGGGGCGCGTCACGTCGTAGCGCTGATCGATGTCGTGCGCGACGCGCCCGGTCGCCGAGAACAGGCGCAGCCCGCTGTCCCACTCCTTGGCGATCACGAGCCGCGCGAGCGTGTAATCGTCCTCGAACGGCTGGGCGATGGCGGAGCGGCGGGTGAGCGGCGCGCCCTCGATCAGCGCATATTGCAGATCGGGCTGGCGGATGCTCTGGATCACCCCGCCCACGTCGATCGTCAGCCCGTCGATCGGGCGCAGGCGGAGGCTGGCGCGGCCGCCGGTCTCGGTGGTGCGGTTGATGTTGCTCAGGCGCCGGCCGGGATCGTCGATATAACCGCCCTCGACGTCGCGATACCCCACCAGCCGCACCGCGACATGATCCTGCCAGGGCGCGTAATTGACCATGCCCGCGACATCGTAGCCGGCGCCGCCGTGCGCGGTCGTGCTCACGCCGGTATCGACCGACGCCTCGGCGCCGTCGAGCGCGGGGGGGCGCGGCGAGAGGCGGATGATACCGCCGATCGAGCCCGCGCCGTAGAGCGTGCCCTGCGGCCCCTCCAGCACCTCGACCTGCTGCACGTCGTACAGATTGAGGTTGGGATCGGGTCCGTTATAGCCCGTGCGCACGTCGCCGAAATAGGTGCCGGCGGTGGCCTGGGTCGGGCCGGTGAAGCTCGAATCGGCGATGCCGCGGATGAACAGCTTGTTGCGCCCCGCGCCGAGCTCGGTCGATTGCAGGATCGGCGTCTGGCGCAGCAGGTAATTCTGTCCGTCGCCGCCATGCGGGCCGAAGGCGTCGTCGCCGAACACGATCACGGTCGCGCTGCCGGGATAGAGCGCCAGCGGCACGTCGCGCTTGCCGCCCGTGACGACGATGTCGCCCAGCCCAACATCGACCGGGCGCGGCGCGAGCGGCGTGCGCTGCGGCCGCGGCGGGACGACGGCGGGGGGAGGCGCGCGGCGGACGAGGCGATACACGCCCGGGGCGACCCGCCGCGCCTCGAACGGGGTCCCGACGAGCAGGCGGGCGAGCGCGCGCTCGATCGGCATCGATCCGGCGAGGCCGGGTGACGCGACGTGCGCCAAGGCGGGATCGATCCCGCCGATATCGACCCCGCTTTGGCGCGCGACCAGCGCCAACGCGTCGGCGAGCGAGCCCGCGGGCACGGCGAAGCCAGGTCGCGGCGTCGCGGCCTCGCCCGATCCGGCGATCAGCAGGGCGGCGATCGCGAAACCGAGCAGGTGGCTAGCGGGCACCGTCCGATTTAGGCGCGATCACCCATCCAGGTCCATCCCGGCGGGCTTCGCCGTCGGCGAGCGCCGCGAGGCTGCGCACGACATCCGCGGAGGGGCGATCAAGCCGCAGCGTGCCGGTGAACAGCCGATCCGCAATCGCAGGCGCCACGGTCACCGCAGCACCGGTCGAGCGGCTGACGTCCTGTGCGACGACGGTCAGCGCCGCGTCGCGGAAATCGAGGTGGCCGTCGCTCCAGCCGCCGACGCCCGCAGCGTCGACATGCGAGAGCGTCACGCGGTCCTCGCCGTCGCGCATCGCCAGCGCCATGCCCTTGGTGAGCGGCACGGCCTCGCGCCCGGGCTGGAAGAGCACCGAGCCCTCCGCCACCGCGACGCGTAACGCCGCGCCCGAACGGGCGACGTTGAACACGGTGCCGACGTCGCGCAACGTGACGCCGCCCGTGCGCACCTCGAACGGCCGATCGGCATGGTGCACGACGTGGAACACCGCCTCGCCGCGCTCGAGCGTCGCCAGGCGCGGCCGGTCGTGGTCGAGCAGCAATCTGGTGCCGCCGTTCATGTCGACGCGCGTACCGTCGGGCAAGGTCACCGAATGGCGCATGCCCGGGCCGGTCTCGATCGAATAGGCATCCGAATGCGCGACCGTCGCCGGCATCAGCGCGAGCCAGCCGGCCGCCGCGGCCGCCAGCAGGCCGCCGCCATAGCCGCCGCGCTTCAGCCAGACGCGCGCCGACGGCCCGGCACGACCGGGCTCGACGCGCGCGGGCAGCACGGTCCCCAATCGAGCGGAGCTGAGCGCAGCGCTCTCCATGATGACGCGGTCATACGCCTCCGAATGCGCCGGATCGGCTTCCAGCCAGCGGACGAAATCATGCCATTCGCAGGCACCCGCCTGCTCGAGGCCGAGATGCCATGCGATCGCTTCGTCCATCGCCGTTTCAAGCGTGGTGCTCACGACTATACCCCTGTTTGTCTGTGAGACGTCATCGCCGCGCGCTGTCCACATCATTTTCTTCGACCCGCGCGTGGATCGCCTTGTACGCGCGGTGCAGATGCTTCTCGACCGCGCTGACGCTGATCCCCTCGTCGGCGGCGATGTCCTTGCGCGCGCGGCTTTCGAAGCGGTAGGCGCGGAAGATCGCGGCGGTGCGCTCGGGGAGCCGCGCCACCGCCGCCTCCAGCGCCGCCAGCCGCTCGCGCCCGATCAAGACCTCCTCGGCGTTCGGAAAGTCCGACGCTTCCGATTGCGTGCCAAGCCAGGCGCCGTCGCGCGCCGAGCGCCGCGCATCCGAGCGGCGGCGATCCAACGCCAGATTGTTGGCCATGCGGAAGAGATAGGCGGCGGGATCGGCGACGGGGCCCGACGCGGTCGCCTCCAGCCTGATCCACAGATCCTGCAGCACGTCCTGCGCCGCCTCGGCATCGCGCAGGCGCGCGGTCAGCAGCCGCAGCAGCATCGGCCGCTCCGACAGGAAGACCGCCTTCAGCCCCGCGCTCATCCGGCACGGGCCTCGGCGCGGGCGAAGAACAGTGCAAGCATCGACGCCGCCGCTACATTCTGGACGATGGCATGCCAGCCCGCCCCCGCCACGTCCAGCCAAAGCAGCAGCACCGGCAGCAGCGGATAGAGCAGGATGTTCGCCACCAACGCCGCCGCGACCGAGCGCTCGGGCCGGCCGAGCGCGGTCAACCCCGCGGCCAGCGGCGTGGCGGCGAGCGCGAGCGCGCGCCCGATCGCGACGAGCAGCATGAGCCCGGTGCCGCCGGTGAAGCTGCCCCCGCCGATCCACACCAGCAGCCGCCCGCCGAGCAGCGCCAGCGCGCCCAGGATGAGCAGCGACCCGATCGAGGTCAGCCCCGCCGAGCGCCACACCGCGCGGCGCAGCGGCTGGCCGCCGCCGCGCGCCGCCAGATCGGCGAGCACCGCATAGCTGCCGCTCGCGAGCAGGACCGCCGGCTGCTGGAGCACGTTGGTCGCGCGCTGCGCCAGCGCGAACAGCCCCGCCGCCGCCGGGCCCATCATCCAGCCGATCGTGAGCGGGACGAGCTGGGGCGCGAGCTCGCGCAGCGTGATGTCGAAATTGGTGACGAGGATGAAGCGCGCGAGACCGCCATTCTCGCGCGCCGCGCCGCGCCACGCGCCCAGCAGCGCCTCGCCCTCCAGCAGCCGCCGCCACGACGGCAGCGCCATCAGCCACATCGCCGCCCCCTCGGCCAGCGCCGAGGCGAGCCACACGCCGATATAGCCGATCAGTCCGCCGCCCATCGTCCATACGATCAGCGTGCCGATCATGCGCGTGACCGGCGAGACCGTCTGGTGCAGCCCGACCAGATCGAACCGTCCCGCGAGCTGGAGCACCCCCTGCGGCGTCGCGCGAACCGTGCCGAGGACCGCCAGGCTGTACGGCACGGCCATCTCGATCGCGCGGCCCGACCAGCCGAGCCGGGGCCCGACCAACGGCACCAGCAAAGCCGCCAGCGCCACCGCGAGCGCGCCGAAGGCGAGCTCGACCACCGCCATGAAGCGGATCACGCGCGCAAGGCCCGCGCGATCGCCGCGCTCGATCGCCAGCGCGCCGTAGCGGACCACGCCGTGGAAGCCCGAAAAGGCGACCACGCTCCCCATCAGCAGCGCGAACGCGTTGATCAGCACGAGCACGCCATAGCCCCGCGCGCCCAGCGCGCGCGTGACGATGACGAGGTAGACCAGGCTGATCAGCCCCGCCGCCGCCTTGCCCGTCACGAGCTGCCCCACGTTGAGGAAGATCCGCGCGACCGGCGAGCGCTGCGCGGCCGAGGATGCGGCGGGGCGTGCGGCGGGAGGGGCGGGGCCGGCCATCAGCCGCGGCCTAGCCCTTGCTGGCGGACGGCGACACACCTAAACGCGGCGACGGCTCCCGAGTATCGTAAACGATTTGCCATGTCCGGTGCGCACCTTTCGGAACGGCGACGTCTTGCGGACGTGAGGGTCGGGTTCTTCTTCAATCACGATCAGGTGCATCAGGTGGCGCATTCGCTGCCGATCGCGCTTGCCTTGGTGCGCGGCGCGCCGGGGGTGGAGGTGGTCGTCGCCACCACCAATGCGCGGCTGAGCAGCGAGGTGCGCCGGCTGGCGCGGCGCGCGGGGGTGATCCTGCCGATCGTCGAGCTCGGCCTGCGCCGCGCGAGCAGCCGCTTCGTGGCGCGGCGGCTGGAGCGCTTCGTTCCCGCCGCCAAGGTCTGCATCTACCGCGACAATCTCGATTTCTTCCGCGGGCTCGACGCCTTGGTGGTGGCGGAGAAGACCTCGCTGCTGCTCAAGACGCATTACGGGCTCGATCGGCTCAAGATCATCCATACCCGCCACGGCGCGGGCGATCGCGCGATCGGCTTCAACAAGGCGAGCGCGGCGTTCGACCACACGCTCGTCTCGGGTGCCAAGATCCGC
>CAXUGZ010000030.1:6275-10159 GCA_964250685.1 uncultured Sphingomonadaceae bacterium | reverse complement strand
CGCGCGCTGCCGACCGCGATGCTGATCTGCTACCCGATCATCATGCTGCTCAGCATGGGCGCGCTCTGGCTCGGCGCGCGCGAGCTGCGCCGCATCCATGCCGAGCGCGCCGCCGGCGCCGCCCATGCGGCCTGATCCCGCCAAGCGACCCGTGCGCGATTGACAGGAGGTGTGTTTGGTTACATTCATGCCTGAATGTAAGTTTGTGGCGAAGCCCGCCGCGCCGCCTGGGAAGGGCCGACATGACTGAACTCACCGCCCGCTTCATCGACCATAGCGGCCAGAACCCGTCGGGACCCGACGCCTGGCCCGCGCTCGTCGTCCCGCGCGCCTCGATCGAGCGCGAGATCGAGCGCCTCGCCGACCTCCCGCTCCCCGCCAACGGCCGCCGCGCGAGCGCGGTCGTGCACCCTTGCGCCACCGCGCCGGGGCTCGGCCTCGCGCCCGGAACCGACGTGACGATCAGCGTGCTCAAGCCGGGCGAGGAGACCGTTCCCATCCGCCGCAACTCCAACCAGCTCGAAATGTGCATCGGCGGGACGGGCGTGCTGGAGGTGAGCGGCAAGCCGATCGCGCTCGGCAAGTGGGACATTTGCAACATCCCTTCGATGCAGGTCTATCGCCATCGCAACACCGGCAGCGATCTGTTCGTGCGCATGACCTATTCGAACGCGCCGGTACTCGAGAAGCTCGGCGTCCATTATTTCGAGGATGATCCGCAGATCGGCACCTTCCACCAGGAAGCCCCCGCCCAGGCGCAGCAGCAGCGGCAGGGGTCGGCGTTCGAGGTCGAGCTGGAATCGGGCGCGTGGATGCGCAGCTACGAATATCTGGTCGATATCGACGTGGTCGAATCGCGCGCTCTGGTCTGGCCGTGGGAGCAGGTGAAGGCGAACCTGCCCTTCACCCAAGGCTCGAACAATCGCGGGATCATGCTGCTCTACAATCCGGCGACCGAGCGGCGCAACGGCACCACGCACAGCTTCTTCGCCACGGTGTCGGGCGGCGCGCGCACCAATCCGCCGCCCCCAGTCAAGCGCGGGCACCGCCACAGCTCATCGTCGATCAACTATTATTTCCTCGGCAACGGCGGCAAGAGCGTGGTCGACGGCAAGACCTACGATTGGGGCGTGGGCGATCTCATGCTGTCCGCCCCCGGCTGGTCCGAGCACGCGCATTACATGGGCTCGCTCGACGGCCGGCCGGTCGATCAGGGCACGCTGACGGTGCAGGACCATCCGATGCACATCGCGATGGAGTCGCTGATCTGGCAGGAGGAGGTCGACGGCCGCATCCACGCGCTGGGGTCCGAGGCGGGGGTGAAGAACTATATCGGCCCGCGCCGCAAGATCGTGTCGGCGTGATGCGCGGCGGCGGATGAGCATGGCGGATCGCGACCCCATCCAGCCTTCGCGGCGCGGTTTCCTGGCGGGCGCGGCGGTCGGCAGCACGGCTTTGCTGGGCGGCGCGGCGATGGCGCAGGGCGCGCCCGCGACGCCCGGGCGCGCGCCCGCGCCGCCCCTCCCGTCGCGCGAGGCCGAAAGCGGTTCCGCGCCCGCCGCGCGGCCGCGCGCCGATGCCGTTCCGGGCAGCGACTATATGGTCGACGTGCTGCGCTCGCTCGGGATCGAGCATGTCGCCTCGGTCGCCGGCACCACCGTCCGCGGCCTGCACGAATCGATCGTGAACCACGGGATGACGAGCGCCCCCGCGCTCGACTTCATTCACTGCCTGCACGAGGAAGTGTCGGTCGCCTTCTGCCACGGCTATGCCAAGGTCGAGGGCAAGCCGATGGCGTGCATGATGCACTCGACCGTCGGGCTGCAGCACGGCGCGATGGCGCTCTACAACGCCTGGGCCGATCGCGTGCCGCTGGTCTGCCTGGTCGGCGCGCATCTCGACGCCGCCAAGCGCGCCAACATGGTGAGCTGGGAACATGCGGTGTTCGACGGGCCGGGGCTGGTGCGCGATTTCACCAAGTGGGACGACACCCCCGTTTCGCTGACCCACTTCGCCGAATCCGCCGCGCGCGCGCACGACTTCGCCATGACCCCGCCTTACGGGCCGGTCGTGCTGGCGCTCGACCAGAGCCTCCAGCTCGGCACGTTCGCCAAGAGCGATCTGCCGCGCATTCCGCGCATGTCCAATCCGAGCCCGCCACGCGGCGACGACAATGCGGTGCGCGAGGTGGCGCGGCTGCTGGTCGCGGCGCAGTCGCCCGTCATCGTCGCCGATCGCGCCGCGCGCACGCCCGCGGGCATGGCGCTGCTGGTCGAGCTGGCCGAGACGCTTCAGGCGGCGGTGGTCGACCAGAACGCACGGTTCAATTTTCCCTGGCGCCACCCGCTCAACCAGAGCGTCGGACAGGCCGCCGCGCTTGCCGGCGCCGACGCGATCTTGGGGCTCGAGGTCACCGACTTCTACGATGCCACCGCCGCCGCGGCGGGCGCGAAGCGGATGTCGATCAGCTCCGAGAGCTTCTACATGAAATCCAATTACCAGGATTTCAACCGCTATACCGATGTCGATCTCGCGCTGGCGGCCGACGCGGAGGCGACGCTTCCCGCGCTGATCGAAGCCGTCAAGCGCCTGTCGCCGCGCGGCAGCGCGCGGGACGCACGCGGCAAGGCGCTGGCGGATGCGCATCGGCAGGACCTGGCCCGCTCGCGCGAGGTCGCCGCGATCGGCTGGGACGACAGCCCGATCAGCGTTCCGCGCATGTGCATGGAGCTTTACGGCCAGATCAAGGATGAGGATTGGGCGCTGGTCAACGGCACGATCTTCCAGAGCTTCTGGCCGCAGAAATTATGGACCGCGACGCGCCATCACCAATATATCGGCGACGCGGGCGCCTATGGGCTGGGCTATCTCCCTGGCGCGAGCCTCGGCGCGGCGCTCGCGCATCGCAAGCACGGCCGCCTGGCGGTCTGCATCGGCGGCGACGGCGATCTGATGTTCACGCCGGGCGCGCTCTGGACCGCCGCGCACGAGCGCATCCCGATCCTCTACGTCGTGCACAACAACCGCGCGTACCATGCCGAGGTGATGCAGGTGCAGATGGTGGCCAATGCGCGCGATCGCGGCATCGACCGCACGCGCATCGGCAACGCGATCACCGATCCCGACATCGACTTCGCGGCGCTCGCGCGGAGCATGGGCGTTCACGGCGAGGGACCGATCGCCGATCCGAAGGAGCTCGGGCCCGCGCTGCGCCGCGCGATCGAGGTGGTCAAGCGCGGCGAGCCGGCGGTGGTCGACGTGATTTCGCAGGGACGCTGATCCGATGAGGACCCGCTTCCTATCGCGCGCCACGCTGTTCGCGCTCCTGTGCGCGGTTCCGGTCGCGCTCGCGGCGGCGCCACCGCCGCAAACCGCCGTCACGGAGGGCAGGCGGCTGTACGTCGCCGTCGGCTGCTCGGCCTGCCACGGCACCTCCGGCCAGGGCGGCGGCTCCACCGCGCCGAGCCTCGCGCCCAACACGGCTCCGGTCGAGGCGTTTCAGATGCAATTGCGCACCCCCGCCAATCGCATGCCGCGTTACTCCCGGGCCGTGCTGCCGGACGATCAGGTCGCGAGCATCGTGGCGTACCTCGCGAGCATCCCGCCGGGCAAACCGCCCTCGCAGATTCCGCTGCTCACGGTGAGATAGGCTCGGTCGGAGCGAACTCGGCCGGAAAGCTTCGCTTCGGCGGCACCGTCCCCCGCCGCCGGCATTTCGAAATAACCGCCAATGGTTGCCCGGCCATGTGCGTCCGCATACACGTTCCGCATCGCTGACGTGGCTTGTGAACCCTGGGCGGGGCGTCCTGAATGCAAGCTTTTCCTACCACCGCGCAGGGTTGGTGCGCCTGGGCTCGGGCGGAGCATTACGAGGGCCGGACGGA
>CAXUGZ010000030.1:0-6265 GCA_964250685.1 uncultured Sphingomonadaceae bacterium | reverse complement strand
AGGGCCTCATCGAAGATCTCCTCCAGCGCAAGTTCGACCCGGTGCATCTCGTCCGTGTTGCGCTCGTCGGTGAGGAAGGTCGGGTGCAAATTGCCGTCGCCCATGTGGCCGAAGATGCCGACTTTTAGCCGGTGGGTTTCCGCCGTGCGCTGGCGATCGATCCCGCTTCGTTTCCGGCGCGGTTCGGGCTGGCCTCGCTGCTGCTCGACACCGGCGACGTCGCGGCCGCGGCAGCGATCGTCGCGCACATGGCGTCGGCCGCGGCGGACCGTCCCGAGGTACTCTGGCTCCAGGCACGCGTGGCGAGCGTGCGGGGCAAGCCGGGAGAGGCGCGTGACGCGGCGGCCCGGCTGCTGAGCAACCCCGGGCTCGACGACACGCAGCGCGCCGAGGCTTTATTGCTGCTCGGGCTGGCGCTGGGCGATCTCGGCGAAAGCGCGGAAGCGTTTGCGGCGGCACGCCGAGGAAAGGAGATCCAGCGCACGACCCACGCGGCCGAGGCGGCGGCGCGCGAAGGCGAGGTCGCGAAGCTCGCGCGCCTGGGAGCATGGCTGGCGGCGGAGCCGGGCGACTGGCGGCCGCCGCCCCACTCGGACGTTCCCGGCGCCGCTGCCTCGCATGTCTTCCTGCTCGGGTTTCCGCGCTCGGGCACGACGCTGCTCGAGCAGGTGCTGGCGGCGCACCCGCGCGTCGGCACGCTTGAAGAGGCGCCCACGCTCGCCACCGCCTACCAAGCCTTCCTGTCCGATGCGGACGCCTGCGCGGCCCTGATGCGCCTCGATCCCGCAGAGGCGGCGGCCTGGGCCGCGCATTATTGGGCCGCGGTGCGCGCGCGCGTGGACGTTGCCGGCCGGCTGTTCGTCGACAAGCAGCCGGCGGGCACGCTGTACCTGCCGATCATCGCCCGGCTGTTTCCGCGCGCGCGGATCCTGTTCGCGCTGCGCGATCCGCGCGACGTGGTGCTGAGCTGCTTCCGCCAGGCGTTCCAGATCAACGCGATGACCTTCACCTTCACCGACCTCGCGGAGACCGCCGCGTGCTACGATGCGTGCATGAGGCTGGCGGAACGCGCGCGCGCACGCCTGCCGCTCGCCTGGGCGGACGTGCGCCACGAGGCACTGGTCGACGAGTTCGACGCCGAGCTGGACCGCATTCTCGCCTTCGTCGGGCTGGAGCCGAGCCCGCTGATGGCGGAGTTCGCGCGCACCGCCAATGCGCGGACGATCCGCACGCCGAGCGCGGCGCAGGTCCGCGCCGGGCTCAACCGGCGCGGCCTGGGGCGGTGGCGCGACTATCGGCGCGAGCTGGCGCCGATCTTGCCCGTGCTGGCGCCCTGGGTCGAACGCTTCGGCTACCCGCCCTAGAACTTGACGCGCGCGCCGAAGAACACCTGCGTGCCGTTCGAATAGACCGCGCGCGGCTGGTCCTTGTTCTGCGCATAGTATTTCAGGCGGTTGTTGGTGATGTTGAGTGCATCGACGGTCAGGGCGATGTTCTTGGTGAGGGCGAAGTTCAGCGATCCATCGAGCTGGCCGTAATCGTCCTGGTTCTCCGCCGAGCTGCGATCAAGGCCCACGAAGTAATGCGACCGATAGGTATAGGCCACCCGCGCGCTGAGCCGCCCCTTATCGTAATAAGCGACGAGATTGTAGGTGAACTTGGACGTGCCGACGAGCGGGTTGCCCGCATCGTCATGTCCTTTGACATAGGTGCCGTTCGCCTGGAAGCCGAAGCCATAGGCGATCGGCTGCTGCAGCTGAAGCTCGACCCCGGAGAGCTGGCCGGTGGTGTTGGTCGGCGACGAGATGTTGTACTGGTGGAACGAATTGTCCAGCTGGGTGAAATAGGTGCCGGTCGACGTGCCGAACGTCACGTAGGATTGCAGATCGTCGTGGAACACGCTGATCGCGGCGAGCGCGCCCGGTCCGTAATAATATTCGAGCGCGCCGTCGAAGACGGTCGCCTTGATCGGCTTGAGATTGGGATTGCCGCCGCTGCCGGTGAAGTTGGTGTCGGTCAGCGACACCGTCCCGCCGAGCGCGCTGAAATCGGGGCGCGACATGGTCTCGGCCGCCGCGACACGCAACAGGAGCTTGTCCGCCAGATCGAAGGTCAGGTTCAGGCTGGGCAGGAAATCGGTATAGGTGTGCTTCACGTTCTGGATCAGGAACGGCCCGTAGGCGGAGGTGGTGATGACACCTGCCGCGCAGGCGGGCTGACCCGTCCCGCCGCAAGTCACCGGCACGTTGACGAACGCGTTCTCCCTGGTGCTGACCACGCGCAGCCCGAAATTGCCGCGCCAATGCTCGCCGCCGACATGCGCGAGCGCATAGCCCTCGATGTCGGTCTCCTTCACCTTGAACTCGCCCGGCCAATATTCGTTCGCCGGCTGGACGATGCTGGAGATCGGCCCGCGAAACGGGTTGGTGATCGCGTTGATGACGTTGGTGATCGCCTGCGGGTCGCCGCCGAGCGGCACGAGCAGCCCCGGAATGCCGAGCGTGCCGGCGTTGAAGCCGCTGGGGTAGAGGCTCGGATTGACCGCCGAGAAGTTGAGCAGCCCCGGGGTATAGCATTGCCCGTTGGCACCGAGCGTGCAGCCGCGGTCGAAGCCGACCACCTTGCGCTCGTGCTCCGCGATGCGCGCGCCGAAATCGACCTTCTTGATCGGCCCGTCGCCGATGTCGTAGCTGGCGTCGAGCTTGCCGTAGAGTTCCTTGTCGACCGACTGGAACGTCTCGTTGATGGCGAAGTCGTTGGAGATGCCGGCGGGGCTGGACGGATTGATGTTCGCGGTCTGCACCGCGAAGCCGTTGCCCGACGGCTGGTACGACACGCCGGTCGGCGCATCGACCTCGAAGAAGGGCGACGACGGCGTGTTGCCGAGGCCGTGGGTGTAGCCGACCTGGCCGCTGAAGCTCAGCCGGTCGGTGGCGTGCCAGGTGGCGTCGAGGTTCGCGAACCAGCTCTCGCCGCTCGCGTCGGGGCGCACGATGTTGTCGGCGACGATGCCCTCGATCTGCTGCCCGGCGAACGGCCCCGACGGCGCGACCAGCGGGAAGGTCGCCGCGACCAGGGTGTTGTTCTTGACCGTATAGCTGGTCGGCACGTTGCGATCGATCTCGCGCGAGCCCCAGTAGAGGAAGTTGTCGTTCACGTTGCTGGCGTTCAGGTGCGAATAGAAGCCGCTCGCCTTGACCTCCAGCGCGTCGCTCGGCTTCCAGTTGATCGTGGTGACGCCGCCCTCGCGCGTGCGCTTCTGCTGGAAATAGGACGAGCCGATCAGCGTCGGCGCCTGCACCCCCACCAGCGACGGGATCGCCGCCCCGGTCGCGTTGCCCGCGGTGATCGCCGAATAGCCGAGCGTCTCCTGTCCGTAGCGGCGCAGGCTGCGCTGCTCGTAGAACCCCTGCACGATGATGCCGAAGGTGCCCTCCTCGTTGCGCCAGCCGATCAGCCCGTTGATCTGCGGCTTCGCCTGATGGCTCTGCGTGTTGTACGCGCCCTGCGCGGACGCCTCGAACACCCATTGGGTGCTGAGATCGAGCGCGCTGCGCAGCCTGAGATCGATCGAGCCCGCGACGCCGCCCTCCAGCAGCGAGGCGTCCTGCGTCTTGTTGACGACCACCGCGCTGACCATCTCGGACGGCAGCAGGTCGAAGCTGGTGCTGCGGCCCACGGTCGAGAACTGGTCGAGGACGAACCAGTCGCCGGTCGAGACCGCGTGGCCGTCGATCGTCACCTGCGTCAGGCTGGGGGAGGTGCCGCGGATGCTGACGCGGTCATTCTCGTCGAAGCCGCCCTCGCCGCTCGCCGCGGACGAGGTGTTGAGGCCGGGCAGGCGCTGGAGCGCGTCGGCCACGTTCTTGTCGGGGAGCTTGCCGATGTCGGCGGCCGAGATCACCTCGACGTGATTGTCGGCATCGTGCTTGAGGTTGAGCGCCTTCTCGAGCGAGGCGCGCACCCCCGTCACGATGATCTCGTTGCGCGTTTCCGCGTCGGCGACGGAGGGCGGCGGCGTGGTCTGCGCCACGGCGGGGGCGACGATCGCCAGCACGCTCGCCGATCCGATCAGAAAGGACTTTCGCATATCTCAATCCCCTTGTTTGCCGAGCTTGGGTAATACCAGTCTATGACCAATCTCCCGGGTTATCTGCCCCGGCGCCGCGGCTTTCAACAACCAGCGACTCGAAACTGACACATTTTGGTTGCGGCTGGCAAGACCAAAAAAGTTCCTTTATAATACCAAAGTAATACTGGTATGGGATCCTCGCGGTTGCGTCGCCGGGCATCTCATGCTCCGACGCGGGCCGGGGGCCGATGGGAAGGATGCCGTGGAGCTTTCGCGCGTGATCGGGGGACTGGACGAGCAGGCGCGGGCCCCGCTGTACCAGCAGTTGCAGCGCGCGCTGAGGCAGGCGATCGAGGACAGAAGGCTGCCGAGCGACTCGGCGCTGCCCCCCGAGCGCGACATCGCCAACGATTTCGGCGTGTCGCGCATCACGGTGCGCAAGGCGCTGGACGCGCTGGCCGCGGAAGGGCTCGTGCGCCGGCGGCATGGCGCGGGCACGTTCGTGGCGGCGCGGGTGGAGAAGAGTTTCTCCATGCTGTCCTCGTTTTCGGAGGACATGGCGTCGCGCGGGCAGACCGCACGCAGCGTCTGGCTGCGTCGTGCGGCCGGGGCGGTGACGCCCGAGGAAGCGATGGTGCTGGGGCTGAGCCCGGGCAGCCCGGTGCTGCGCTTCCACCGCATCCGCTACGCGGACGACATTTCCATGGCGCTCGAATATTCGTCCGTTCCCAGCCAGTATCTGGCTTCGGAAAAGGCGGTGGACGCGTCATTATATGCCGCGCTCGAAAAGACCGGCAGCCGCCCCGTGCGCGCGCTGCAACGCCTGCGCGCGGTGTTGTTCACCGACGAGCAGGCGCGACTGCTCGGGATCGAGCCGGGTGCGCCGGGGCTCCTGATCGAGCGGCGCGGGTTCCTGGGCGACGGGCAGGCGGTCGAGTTCACCCAATCCTATTATCGGGGCGACAGCTACGATTTCGTGGCCGAGCTGCAGATGGGCGCGACGCGGTGAGCGCCACGCGCATGTTCGCCGAGGCGGGCGAGGCGCCGGCATTGGTCGCGGCGCAGCTGGCGCGCAACGCGGCCGTGATGATGACGCTCGCCGCCAGCCTGCGCGCGCGGCCGCCGCGCGTGGTGGCGACGATCGCGCGCGGCAGCTCGGACAATGCCGCCACCTATGCGCGTTACCTGCTCGAGATGCGGCTGGGCGTGCTGACCGCGTCGGCACCGCCGTCGGTCAGCTCGGTCTACGGCGCGGCGCTCGGCATGGCCGACACGCTCGTGCTCGCGCTGTCGCAATCGGGCCGCAGCCCCGACCTGCTGGCGGCGGCGGCGGCCGCGGCGCGCGCCGGCGCGCGGGTGGTGGCGCTGGTGAACGACGAGACCGCGCCGCTGGCGGAGCTGGCCGAGGTGACGATCCCGCTGGCGGCCGGGGCCGAGCGGAGCGTGGCCGCGACCAAATCCTTCGTCGCCGCGCTGAGCGCGATCGCGCAGCTCGTCGCATGCTGGTCCGAGGATGAAGATCTGCGCGCCGCGCTGGACGCGCTGCCCGCGACGCTGGCGTCCGCCTGGGCGCTCGACTGGTCGGCCGCGCTGCCGCCGCTGAGGCACGCTGACCACCTCTACGTGGTGGGGCGCGGACCGGGATTCGCGATCGCGCAGGAGGCTGCGCTCAAGTTCAAGGAGACGTGCGGGCTCCACGCCGAAGCGTTCAGCACCGCCGAAATCCGCCACGGCCCGATGGCATTGGTGGGCGCGGGCTTCCCCGTGCTCGCCTTCCTGCCCACCGACGAGACCCGCGCGGGGGTGGAGGAGACGGTGGCGGTCCTGCGGGCGCAGGGGGCGACCGTGCTGACCGTCGGCGGCGCGGGCGAAGACGCGCTGCCGATGATCGAATGCCACCCGCTGCTGCTGCCGATCGCGCAGGTGCAGGCGCTCTATCGCCTGGCGGACGCGCTCGCGGCGCTGCGCGACCACGATCCCGACGCACCGCCGCACCTCGCCAAGGTGACCGAGACGCTATGAGCCGCGTCGCGCTGGTGGGCGGCCGGGTGATGACCGCCGCGGGGTTGCGCGACGGGCTCGCGGTGGAGATCGCCGAGGGCCGGATCGCCGCGCTGGCGCCCGTCGAGGCGCTGCCGCGCGATGTCGCGCGACGCGATCTGGCGGGGGGACTGCTGCTGCCGGGCTTCATCG
>CAXUGZ010000029.1:0-10306 GCA_964250685.1 uncultured Sphingomonadaceae bacterium | reverse complement strand
GCCGAGACGATCACGGTCAGGACCGGGCGCGTCGTGCCCGATCCGCGCCTGCTCGCCGCGCAGCCCGACACGCGCCTGTCGGGCCAGCTCGCCGCGTTCGGGCTCGACGGGCCGGGGCGGGCGGTGGTGGTGACGTTCGACGCCGCGATCACCCGCGCGGGATCGGCGACGCTCTCGACGCGCCGCTTCACCGCGCGCGTTCCGGTAAGTTCGGAAGATCCGCCCGCGGTCGCTGCCGCGCTCAACCAGGCGGCCAATCAGGTCGCGGGCGAGGTCGCGGACTGGATCGGCGGCTGATCCTGCAGGTTGGATCGGATGCGCACGATCGCGGCGCGCATGTGATCCGCCAGCGTCTTGACCTCGCTCGCCACCACCGCGAAGCCGCGCCCCGCGTCGCCCGCATGCGCCGCCTCGATCGAGGCGTTGATCGCCAGCAGGCGCAGGCGTTCCGCCAGCGGCTGGATGGACTCGACGATCGTGGTCACTTGCGCCCACGTCTCCTGCTCGGCCGCGGCCTTTGCCAGCAGCGCGGCGCGCTCCTCGGTCAGGCGCGACACCTCGCTCCGGCTCTTGGCGTGCGAGGACCGGTGCTGGCGCCGATGGTTGAACCGTTCGGCGACGATCGCGGCGAGGCGCAGCAGCAGCGCCTGCTGCTCGGCATCGAAATCGCGCGGCACGCGATCGATCAGGCACAGCGCGCCGAGATGCGCGCCATCCTCGGTCACGAGCGGCGCGCCCGCGTAGAAGACGATGTACGGCTCGCCGGTGACGAGCGGGTTGCTGCTGAAGCGCGGATCCTCGCGCGCGTCGTGCACGATCAGCAGGTCCGCGCTGCTGATCGTGTGCGCGCAGAAGGCGACCTCGCGCGGGGTGCAGTCGACGTCCAAGCCGTAGCGTGACTTCAGCCATTGCTCGTCGCGCCCGACGATCGACACCAGACAGATGGGGAAACCCATCAGCTCGGCGGCGAGCCGCGTGATCTGATCATATTCCAGCTCGGGCGCGGTGCCGATGAGGTCATATTCGTCGAGGCGAAGCAGCCGGGTCTCTTCGTCGGCCGGAAACGGGAATGCCGCGCCTGAATCAAACATCATTCTGATCGCGATCTGCAGACCATGAGCCGGCTGCTCAAGCGTATCAGATATCATGGATTAGGAAAGAATTCCTAAACAAACGCGCCAACTTATGTCAACCGCCGGGAGGCGGCCCGTTATACCAGGCTTTTGGAAACCTGCTCCAGCACGTCCTTGCTCAGGCCCGGCGTGGCGAGGATGCGCTCGAGCTCGCCGCGCATCGCCGCCGCGCGCGCCGGCTCGAACCGGCGCCAGCGCCCGAGCGTCGGCACCATCCGCGCCGCGCTCTGCGGATTGCGCGGGTCGACCGCCAGGATCATGTCGGCGAGGAAGCGGTAGCCGCCGCCCGCCCGATCGTGGAACGCGCGCTGGTTCGCCGCGAACGCGCCGACCAGCGCGCGCAGGCGATTGGGATTGGCGATCGTGAAATCGGGGTGGCGCGACAGCGCATCGACCGCGGCCGGCGTGTCGGCGCGCGTCGACAGCGCCTGCGCGCTGAACCATTTGTCGAGCACGAGCGGATCGCCGTGGAAGCGCGCGTGGAAATCGGCCAGCGCGGCGACGCGCTCGGGCGAGTCGCCGTTGGCGAGCACGCCGAGCGCGCCCTGCCGATCGGTCATGTTGTCGGCGCGGGCGAACTGGTCGAAGGCGAGGCGCGCCGCATCCGCGCTCCCGCTCGCCGCGATATAGCCGAGCGCGACCGTGCGCAGCCGGCGCGCGCCCTTGGCGGCGGGGGTGTATTCGTAGCGGCCGGCGCGGCTGCGCTCATACGCCTCGCGCCACGCATCGCGCAGCATCGCGCCGATCTCGCCGCGCAGCGCCTCGCGCACGCGCGCGATCGCATCGGGATCGACCTCGGCGAGCTGCTCGCCGACCAGCGCCTCGCTCGGCAGCTGCACCGCCTCGCCGATGAACGCCGCGTCGAGCGCGGGATCGGTGAGCGTGGTGCGGACCGCCTCGATCACCGGCGCGTGATCGGCGCCCCCCTGCGTCACGCCGGCGAGCAGCGTGTCGAGCATGAGCTGCTGCATCGCCTCGTAGCGTCCGAACGGATCGTCGTCGTGCGCCGAGAGGAAGGCGAGATCGGCGGCGGTGCGGTTGGTCGCGAGCAGGATCGGCGCGGAGAAGCCGCGGTTGATCGACAGCACCGGGCGCTCGTTCAGCCCTTCGAACACCAATTCGGCGCGCGGCTGATCCAGCACCACGAGCTGCTCGGGGCCGAGCGGCGCGCCGCCGCGCGTGCCGAGCAGCGCGAGGCGGAGCGGGATCGGCATCGGCTGCTTGTCGGGCTGGCCGGGGGTGGGCGGGACCGCCTGCTCGAGCGTCAGCCGCGCGCGCGCGCCGTCGGGTTCCCAATCGAGCGTCGCGGCGACGCGCGGGGTGCCCGCCTGCGAATACCATAAGCGGAAAGCCGCGAAATCGGCCCCGGTCGCCTCCTCCATGGAGGCGATGAAATCCTCGCACGTCGCCGCCTGGCCGTCATGACGCTCGAAATACAGGTCGCTGCCCGCGCGGAAGCCCTCCTCGCCCAGAATGCTGCGCAGCATTCCGATCACCTCGGCACCCTTGTTGTAGACCGTGGCGGTGTAGAAGTTGCTGATCTCGATATAGGATTCCGGCCGGATCGGGTGCGCCAGCGGGCCCGCATCCTCGGGGAATTGGGCGGCGCGCAGAGCACGCACGTCCTCGATCCGCTTGACCGCCGCGCTGCCGAGACCGGCGGAGAATTGCTGATCGCGAAAGACGGTGAACCCCTCCTTGAGCGAGAGCTGGAACCAGTCGCGGCAGGTGACGCGGTTGCCCGACCAATTGTGGAAATATTCGTGCGCGACCACGCCTGCGACCGCGTCGTAATCGCCGTCGGTGGCGGTCTCGGGATCGGCGAGCACGTAGCGCGAGTTGAAGATGTTCAGCCCCTTGTTCTCCATCGCCCCGAAGTTGAAGTCGCTCACCGCGACGATGTTGAAGATCGCCAGATCGTATTCGCGCCCGTAGACGCGCTCGTCCCATTCCATCGCCGCCCTGAGCGAGGCCATGGCGTGCGTCGTCTTCGGCAGGTCCTGCTCGCGCACCCAGATGCCGAGCTGCACCGCGCGCCCCGATCGGGTGGTGAAGAGCTCGCGATTGGCGACGAGGTCGCCCGCCACCAGCGCGAACAGATAGCAGGGCTTGGGGAAGGGATCGCGCCACAGCGCGTAATGCCGGCCGTCCGCGCTCTCGCCGCGATCGACCGGATCGCCGTTGGCGAGCAGCACGGGAAAGCGCGCTTGGTCCGCCTCCATCCGCACGGTGTAGCGGCTCAGCACGTCGGGCCGGTCGGGGAAGAAGGTGATGCGGCGGAAGCCCTGCGCCTCGCATTGCGTGCACAACAGCCCGCCCGACGCGTACAGCCCCATCAGCGCAGAATTCGCCTCGGGCACCAGCGCGACCTCGGTCTCGACCAGATGGTCGTCGCCGGGCAGGTCGATCAGCAGCGCGCCGCCGTCCATCCGCCACGCATCGTGCAGCGTCTCGCCGTCAACGCGGACATCGAGCGGCGCGAGCCCGTCGCCGTCGAGGCGCAGCGGGCGGCGGTGCGCGCCGCTGCGGCGCACGGTGAGCCGCGCGCGCACGCGCGTCCGCGACGGATCGAGCGCGATTTCGAGCGCCACCTCGGGCACCAGCCAGTCGGGCGGGGAATAGTCGCGGCGCAGCGTGGGCGCGTGCGGGACGAAGGCGGCGGCGGCATCGAGCATCGCCCCGCATGTATGGCGCCCCGCGTCCACGCGCCAGCCCGCTTCAGCGCGCGGGCGCGGCGCGTGCCCGCATCGCCAGCACCAGCCCCGCAAGCACGAGCACGCCGCCCAGCGCCGCCTCGACCGACCAGATGTAGCGCTCGAGCAAGGTCGAGAACGCCATCGCGATCACGGGCACCACCACGTTGACATAGCCCCCGCGCGCGGGGCCGATCGCGCGGATCATGGTGAAATAGAGGGTGAAGGCGAGCGCGGAGGCGATCACGCCCAGATAGAGCAGCCCGAGCCAATATTCGGGCCGGGGATCGAGGCGCGGCGGCCCGGACGTCGCCCACGCCAGCGCGCCGTCGGCCAGCGCGCCCCACAGCATCGACCAGCCGAGCAGCGCCGGCATCGCCATCGCCCTCGCGCGCGTGCTGCCCTGCATCACGTTCGAGATCGAGGCGGAAAGCACCGCCGCCAGCGTCAGCCCCACGCCGATCGCGACCGCCTGACGCCCCTGCGGCGCGCGCGCCAGCTCGTGCGCGAACAGCACCGCGACGCCGAGCATCGCCACCCCGGAGCCGAGCACGAACGCGCGCGACAGCCTCTGGCCGAGGAAGACGCGCGCCAGCGCCGCGTTGCACACCACCAGCAAGGCGAACGTCACCGCCACCAGCCCCGAGGTGACGTGCGTTTCGGCGAGGTAGACGAGGTTGAAATTGCCGACGAACTGCGCCAGCCCGACGCCGACGAGAAACAGCTGGTCGCGCCCGCCGAGCCGCAGCGGCACGCCCGCGCGCCACGCGACCGCGAACATCGCCGCCGACGCGATGGCGAAGCGATACGTCACCGACCAGCCGCTCGGCACGACGCCGAGCTGGCCGCGGATCACCGTCCAGGTCGATCCCCAGATCAGGGTCACGATCACGAACGCAAGCAGCGTCCGCCGCCGCGGCGGCGCGTCGAGCGAGGCGGTGAGGGTCACAGAGCGGCGATCGCTTCCGCCAGCGCCGCCACCTCGTCGGCCGGGCTCGCCCAGTGCGTCACCAGCCTGATCTCGCCCGCCGCCCAATCGTAGAAGTCGAAGCCCTGGCCGCGCAGGCGCGCGCTCTCTTCAGGCGTCATGCGCAGGAACAGCTCGTTCGCCTCGACCGGGTGGATCAGCCGCGCGCCCGCCGCGCGCGCCAGCCGCGCCGCGGCGGCGTTGGCGGCGCGCGCGGTCTCGAGCCAGAGATCGTCCGCCAGCATCGCGTGGAGCTGCGCGGCGAGATAGCGCCCCTTCGACAGGAGGTGCCCCGCGCGCTTGCGGCGGCGGCGGGTCGCGTCCGCCAGCGCGGCATCGAAGAACACCAACGCCTCGGCCGACATGCCGCCATTCTTGACGAAGCCGAAGCTCAGCACCTCGACCCCCGCGTCGCAGGTCAATTCGGCGGGCGTGCAGCCGAGATGCGCGACCGCATTGGCGAAGCGCGCCCCGTCCATGTGGACGCGCCAGCCGCGCGCGCGCGCCACAGCACCCAGAGCCGCCACATCGGCGGGGGTGTAGACGCAGCCATATTCGGTCGCGTTGGTGATCGACAGCGCGTGCGGCTGCACGCGGTGGACGTCGTCGGCGATCGCGTCGGCCACCGCGCGCACCGAATCGGGGGTGAGCTTGGCGCCCTTCCCCGCCGCGGGCATCAGCTTGGCGCCATGCGTGTAGAATTCGGGCGCGCCGCATTCGTCGTTCTGGATGTGCGCGTCGCGGTGGCAGATCACCCCGCCATAAGGCGCGCACAAGGCGGCGAGCGCGAGCGCATTGGCGGCGGTGCCGGTCGGCACCCACAGCACCGCGGCCTCGCGCCCGAACAGCGCCGAGAAGCGCGCGTCGAGCGCGCGGCTGAGCGCGTCGCCGTCATAAGCGGTATCGACGCGGTCCGCCGCGGCCATCGCGGCGAACACCGCCGGATGCACCGGGGCGGCATTGTCGGAGAAGAAGCGCATCGATCGCGCTTGCCGTGGCAACGCGCGCCAAGTCAATCACGCCGATCCCGCCACCTCCTCGACCAGCGCCAGGGCGTCCGCCAGGTCGAGCTCGACCACCCACAGATCGGGATCGCCGCGCCGCCGGCGCGCGATATAGTCGGCGCGCGCCGAGGCGTCGTCGGGTCCGGTCGGCCGCCAGGCATAGGCGCCGTCGGCGTCGAGCATCCGCTCGACCAGCGCGCCGGGCACCCCGCGCTCGGCGAGCTGGATCAGCAGCGCGCCCGCGGTGGCGTCGCCGCGCGCGAGCACCATCGCCCCCCCGCCCGCCGCCTCGGCGCGGCGAATCAGCGCGGAGACGAGCATCCCGGCGGCGAGCCGGGCGGGCATCGTCAGGCGGCGGCGTCGCGCGCGTCGGCGTGCGCGAGCAGGGCGTAGAGCGCGTCGGGCGAGCCCGCGCCGCGCAGCTTGGCGACGAAGGTGCGGTCGCGCAGCCGCCGGCTGACGCGCGCGAGCGCCTTCAGATGCTCCACCCCCGCATCGGGGGGCGAGAGCAGCAGGAACACGAGATCGACTGGCAGATCGTCGATCGCGTGAAAATCTACCGGCGTGCCGAGCCGCGCGAACACGCCGACGACGTGCGGCAGCGCCTCGATCTTGCCGTGCGGGATCGCGATGCCGCCGCCGAAGCCGGTCGAGCCCAGCCGCTCGCGCTCGACCAGCCGCTCGACGATCAGGCGCGGATCGACCCCGGTGAGCCTGGCGGCGGTGGCCGCGAGCTGCTGGAGCAGCGTCTTCTTGTTGGGCGTGACGAGGCCGGCGACGACGGCATCGGGCGCCAGCAGATCGGAAAGGTCGTCCATCGTAAGCAACAGGTCCATCGAACAGGAAGGCAGGTGCCGCGGGCGAGTCGCCGCGTCAGGCGGCGCGCTGCGGTTCCACCCAGCCGATCGTGCCGTCGCCGCGCCGATACACCATGTTGTACGCCCCCGTGCCCGAATTCTTGAAGAGCAGGGCGTTGGTGTTGCGCAGATCGAGCATCATCACCGCGTCCGAGACGCTCGCCTCGGGCACGTCGACGCGCGTCTCGGCGATCACGGGGGGATTGTCGCCGGCGGGCTCCTCCTCGTCGGCCGGCTGGAACACGGTATAGCCCGCATCGGCCTCGATTCCGCCGGTCACCACCGCCGGGGCGTGGCGGTTCTTCAGCCGCCGCATGTAGCGGCGCAGCTGCGATTCGATGCGATCGGCGGCCTGATCGAACGCGACATGCGCGTCGCCGCCCTGCCCCGCGCCCTTCAGGATCACGCCCTGCATCACGTGCGCGACGATGTCGCACGCGAAGCCGCCATGCGGCGCATGGCCGAAGGTCGCGTGCGCCGAAATGCTGCGCGAGAAATATTTCTCGGCGAGCCCCTGCAGCCGCTCCTCGACATGGACGCGCAGCGCGTCGCCCGTGTCGACCTGATGCCCCGACACCCGGATGTCCATGCCTTGTTCTCCTTATCGTGGCGCCCGCGGACGGGCGGCTTTCCAAGCGCCGCACGGCGCCCGCGTCAACCCGCCGCGGACACGCGCCAGAGCGGATCGACCAGCTTCTGGATAAACGCCGCGTGGCGTTCCAGTTCCGCGAGCGATGCGGCATGCGGACGCGGCGGCCGGACGGGGCGCGCCGCGCGCGACGCCTCGATCCGCGCCGACGCGGCCGCGACCGTTGCGCCGGCGCCCACATCGGCATCGGCGAGCATGAAACCGATCTGCCGTCCGCCGCACAATTCGATATAGACCTGCGCCAGCAGCTCGGCATCGAGCAGAGCGCCGTGCTTGACGCGCTGGCTGCGATCGACGCCGTAGCGCGTGCACAGCGCGTCGAGGCTGTGCTTGGCGCCCGGATGGCGCGTGCGCGCCATCGCCAGCGTGTCGACCATGCGCGTCATCGGCACGGGCGGATGGCCGCAGCGCGAGAGCTCCCAGTTGAGGAAGGCGAAATCGAAGGTCGCGTTGTGCGCGACGAGCGGGCTGTCGCCGACGAAGGCGATCAGGTCGGGGACCACCAGGTGGAAGCATGGCTTGTCGGACAGGAAGATCGCCGACAGACCGTGCACCGCCTCCGCCTCGCTCGGCATGCCGCGCTCGGGATTGATATAAGCGTGGAAGTGACGCCCGGTCTGCACCCGGTTGAAAATCTCGACACAGCCGATCTCGACCAGCCGGTGGCCGTCATGCGGGCTGAGGCCGGTGGTCTCGGTATCGAACACGATCTCGCGCATGGCGCGACTATCGTCTCGCCGTCCCCATGAGGCAAGCGACGATGGCGCGCACCGCCGCGCGCGTGCGCGCCATCGTGCCGCCGGTGAGGATGACGTAATCGGCGCGCGCGCGCTTGGCCGCGTCGGGGAGCTGGAGCGCGCGGATGCGCGCCAGCCGCGCCGCGCTCATGCCCGGCCGCGCGAGCACGCGCCGCCGCTGCTGCCACGCGGCGGCCGAGACCACCGCGATCACGTCGACGCGGCGCCACCCGCCTTTCTCGAACAGCAGGGGGATGTCGAGCACCACCAGCCGCCGCGCGCGGTGGCGGCGCAGGAAAATCCGGCGCGCGCGATCGACCTCGGGATGAATCAGCCGCTCGAGCCGCGCCAGCGCCGCGCGGTCGCCCAGCACCGCCTGCGCCAGCCGCCCGCGATCGACCCCCGCCTGGCCGGTGGTGCCGGGGTGCAGCGCCTCGATCGCGCCCAGCAGCCGCCCCGCCGGCCCCTGCAGCCGCCGCACCTCGGCGTCCGCGTCGAACACGGGCACGCGCATCCGCCGGAACGTCGCCGCGACGGTCGACTTGCCCATCCCGATCGAGCCGGTCAGCCCGAGCACGATCGTCATCGCGTCAGCAGCGCGCGCAGCGCCGCGTCGCTTGCGGCATCGGACGGCGCCTGCGCGCCGAAGAAATGCCCGAAGGCGATGCGCGCCTGGCCGATCAGCATGCTGAGTCCGTCGATCACGCGATGCCCGCGCGCGCGCGCCTCAGCCAGCAGCGGCGTCTCCAGCGGCGCATAGACCGCGTCGTAGACGATCGCATCGGGAGGGACGTGGCTGAAATCGATCGCCAGCGGCGGCTGCCCGGTCATGCCGAGCGACGTGGCGTTGACGAGCAGATCGAGCCGTCCACCGGGCTCGCCCCAGTCGAACGCGATCGGCTCCGCGAAGCGCGCGAGCGGCGCCGCGTGCGCGTGGCCGCGGTCGAACGCCTCCGCCAGCGCCTCCGCCTTGGCCGGGTCGCGCCCGAGGATGACGAGCGTGAACCCTTCGTCCCACAGGGCATGCGCGATCGCGCGCGCCGCGCCGCCGGTGCCCAGGATACGCGCGGTGCGCAGCAGATGCCGCTCCGCCAGCAGCGGCCGCAGCGGCTCGAGAAAGCCCGGCGCGTCGCTGTTATAGCCCGCCAGCGCGCCCTGCTCGGAGACGACGATGTTGGCCGCGCCGATCCGCGCCGCCGCCGGATCGATCCGGTCGAGCAGCGGCAGCACCGCCTGTTTGTGCGGGATGGTGACATTGCAGCCGCGCCAGGCGGGATCGGCGCGGCGCGCGGCGAGGAACGCGGGCAGCGCGTCGGGGGCGAGCCGGTGGCGCCGGTAATCGCCCGCCAGGCCGAGCCGCTCGAGCCAGAACCGATGGATGATCGGCGACTTGGACTGAGCGATCGGATCGCCGACCACCTCGGCATGAGGAACGCTCACCGCGCGATCACGCCGCGCTCGCGCAGCCAGTCGAGCAAGGGCAGCAGGGGCAGGCCGAGGATGGTGAAATGGCTTCCCTCGATGCGCGCGAACAATTGCGCGCCGCGCCCCTCGATCCGGTAGCCGCCGACGCACCCGCCGATCGCCGGCCATTCCTCGTCGAGATACGCCGCCAGAAATTCCTCGGAAAAGGCGCGCATCGTCAGCCGCACGGTATCGACATGGCGCCACACCGCCGCGCCGCGCTCCGCCACTACCGCCGCGCTGGTCAGACGGTGCGTGCCCCCCGCGAGCGCGCGCAGCTGCGCCGCCGCCTCCTCGCGCGTGCGCGCCTTGTCGATCAACGCGCCATCGGGAGCGGTCACGGTCGAATCGCAGCCGAGCACGAGCGCCTGCGGATCGAGCCGCGACAGCTTGACCGCCTTGAGCTCGGCGAGCGCGTCCGCGAGCGCGCGCCCGTCGAGCCCCTCCGCGCGCAGCGACGCCTTCGCCGCCTCCTCGTCCACGCCTGCCGCGCGCGCGGTGAACGGCACCCCCGCCGCCGCCAGCATCGCGCGGCGCGAGGCGGATTGCGAGGCGAGGATCAGCCCGGTCACGCGCGCGCCTCGGCGCCGCCGGGCCGCTCGCCGAGCAGGTTGATGATCGCCGCCGCGGTCTCCTCGATCGAGCGGCGCGTGACGTCGATCACCGGCCAGCCGCGATCGGCGAACATCCGCCTGGCGAAGGCGAGCTCGCGCGCCACCGCCTCCTGATCGACATAGGCGGTCTCGGCGGTCTGGTTGAGCGACAGCAGCCGGTTGCGGCGGATCTGGATCAGCCGCTCGGC
>CAXUGZ010000028.1:0-10319 GCA_964250685.1 uncultured Sphingomonadaceae bacterium | reverse complement strand
GATCGTCGAAGCGCGCGCCGAGCGCGACGATCAGGTCGGCGCGGTTCATCGCGTGATTGGCCTCGTAGGTGCCGTGCATGCCGAGCATGCCGAGCCAGCCGGGCGCGGACGCGGGGAACGCGCCGAGCCCCATCAGCGTCGAGGTCACGGGCGCGCCGGTGAGCGCCACCAGCTCGCGCAGCGCAGCACTCGCCGCCGGACCCGAATTGATGATCCCCCCGCCCGTATAGAGCACCGGACGCTCGGCCGCGGCCAGCATCTCGACCGCCGCCTCGATCAGGACCGGGTCGGGCTCGGTCTGCGGCTGGTAGCCGCGGCGCGGACGCGCGGTCGCGTTGCCGGGTGCGGCGACCTGCACGTCCTTGGGCAGGTCGATCAGCACGGGTCCGGGCCGGCCGGTGGTGGCGATGGCGAACGCCTCGCGGATGACGCTTTCGAGCTCGGCCGGGTCCTTCACCAGGTAATTGTGCTTGGTGCAGTGGCGCGTGATGCCGACCGTGTCGCATTCCTGAAAGGCGTCCGATCCGATCAGCGAGGTCGGCACCTGGCCGGTGAGCACCAGCATCGGGATCGAATCCATCAGCGCGTCGGTGATGCCCGTGACCGCGTTGGTAGCACCCGGGCCCGAGGTGACCAGCACCACGCCGCACCTGCCCGTCGCGCGCGCATAGCCCTCCGCCGCATGCGCCGCGCCGCCCTCCTGGCGGACGAGGATGTGGCGGATGCGCTGCTGCTTGAACAGCGCGTCGTAGATCGGCAGGACGGCGCCGCCCGGATAGCCGAACACCATTTCGACGCCGAGGTCGATCAGCGTTTCGATCAGGATATCCGCGCCGGTGCGATGGTCCGCCATACGTCCGCTCATGTCAGGAGGAGGCGGCCACGTAGCCGGCCCGTCCGGAGGCGTCAACCGATCTACCAGATAATTTCTTCTTTACCCGTCCATGCGCAATAAAATATCAGACAGTGCGGCGAAAGACGCCCGTCAGACGTCATCGAGCAATTCCGAAGCCCGATCGCCGATCTGCTGGTGCCTGAGCCACGTGCGCTGACGCTTGGCGTAGTTGCGCGTCTCCTGCTTGATGCGCTCGACCGCGCAGGGCAGCGATGTCGTTCCGGCGAGACAGCTCATCAGCGCGGGCACGCCGATCACGCGCATGATCGGCAGCGCGGGATCCAGGCGCCTCGAACTCAGTTGCTCGACTTCGGCGAGCGCGCCGGCGGCGATCATCTGCTCAACGCGTGCGTCGCACCCCGCATAAAGCTGCTCAACCGGCGGATCGAGCCGCTGCACCTCAATCGCCATGCTCCCGGCAATTCCCCCCGTCCGCGCCTCGCGCCAATCGAGGATCGAGCGGCCGGTGGCGCGGACCACTTCGAGCGCGCGCTGCAGCCGGGCGGTGTCGTGGGGGTGGAGCGGGGCAGCGGCGCGCGCATCCTCCCGCCGGAGCGCCGCGTGCGCGGCGGCGGCGGAGAGCGCGCGCACCTCCGCCCGCGTCGCCGCGTCGATCTGCGGCACCGGCGCGATCCCGTCGATCAGCGTCCGCAGGTAGAGGCCGGTGCCCCCGACCAGGATCGGCAGCCGCCCCGCCGCATGCGTCGCGGCGATCGCGGCGCTGGCCTCGCGCGCCCAGTCGGCGGCGGACGAAGCCTCCGCGCCGTCGCGGTGGCCGTAGAGCAGGTGCGGCGCGCGCGCCTCATCCGCGGGCGTGGGCCGCGCGGTGAGGATGCGCAGATCGCGATACACCTGGCTCGCATCGGCGTTGATGATCGTCCCGTCCTCGCGCTCCGCCAGCGCCAGCGCCAGCGCCGACTTGCCGCTCGCGGTCGGTCCTGCGATGAGCGCCAGCCTCGGCAGGCCGGAGGGGTGGGGCGTGGACATTGCGACGCTGATAGCAGCCGCCGGGCTCGATCGCGCGATGATCGATCGGGCGAGCGACGCGCTTGCCGGAGCCGGCGCGATGCCCGGTGCGCCGGTCTGGCTCGACGAGGGCGTCGCCGCTGACCTGCCCTTCGGGCGGATCGATCGTGCCGGCGCGCGCGCGGCACTGGAGGGATTGCTGCCGCAGGTCGACGTGGTGGTCCAGCCGCGCGCCGGCCGCGCGAAGCGCCTGCTCGTCGCCGACATGGATTCGACCATGATCACGATCGAATGCATCGACGAACTCGCCGATTATGCCGGCATCAAGGCCGAGATCGCCGCGGTCACCGAGCGCGCGATGCGCGGCGAACTCGATTTCGAGGCCGCGCTCGATGCGCGCGTGGCGTTGCTAGAGGGCCTCGATGCCGGCGCGATCGACCGCTGCCACGACGAGCGCGTGCGGCTGATGCCCGGCGCGCGCACGCTGGTGCGGACGATGAAGGCCAAGGGCGCGCGCGCGGTGCTGGTCTCGGGCGGCTTCACCGTCTTCGCCGATCGGGTGGGCGCGGCGATCGGCTTCGATCGCGTCGTCTCCAACACGCTCGGCATCGTCGGCGGGCGACTATCGGGCATCGTGGCGCGGCCGATCGTCGGCGCCGCCGCCAAGCGCGCGCTGCTGATCGAGGAGCGCGACGCGCTCGGTCTCGCGCCCGCCGAGACGCTGGCGGTCGGCGACGGTGCCAACGACATTCCGATGATCGAGGCGGCGGGGCTCGGCATCGCCTATCACGCCAAGCCCAGGACGGCGGCGGCGGCGCAGGCGCGGATCGAACATAACGGCCTCACGGCGTTGCTCTACGCGCAGGGGCATGCGCGCGCCGACTGGGTCGAATAGCGATAGAGGAGAAGGGCAGCGCGCGGGCAGCTCGTCTGAAGCTCAGGGCCGGGTGATCAGGGTCGCCTGCCGCGCGGATAGTCGCCAGCTTCCGCCGACGGGCTTCCACAGATCGGTAAAGCGGCGGTGGATCTCATGTGCGGGCGCGCCGCCCGGCGCCTTGGGGAGCACGATCTCCTCGCCCATCAGGACGACCATCTCTCCGCGCAGGCCGGCATATTCGACGACCCGATCATAGCGTTCATAGCTGATCTGGCCGGAGGCGCTGCGCCGCGCGGTGTCACCCCGCACCGAGACGCCGTTCTGTGGATTGTTGACCGCCAGATCGTCCGCCAGCAGCGCGGCGAAGGCGGCATGGTCGTCGCTGACCGCCGCCCGGTCGATCGCGTTCACCGCCGCCAGCGCGCCGGCGATCCGCACGTCCGTCGCCGCCGCCGCGACCTCGGGGTTGGCGGGCTTCCAACCGGCCGACGCCGGCGTGCCGAACAGAAGCCCGACCGGAACCAGCGTTCGAAGCAGCAGCAGGACCTTCATGACGGCCGATCGGTAGCTCATGGACCGATCGCCAGGCAAGCGCGCCGTGCCGCGCGCACGCGGCCGCACAGCGCCTGCGCCTGGGCGCGGCTGGCAAGGCCGGCGGCCTGGAGGCGCTGGATCGATCCGGCCGCGAGGATGCGGCGGTCGAGCTTCGCCAGCTCGGGCACCTTGCGCGCCAGCGCGTCCCATTCGATGCGCGCGCGCGCGGCCGAGCCGAACGCGCCGAGCTGGACGCGCCACGGCCCGGTCGGGCGGGCGGGAGCGGGCGCGGGCACGGCCGGCGGCGGTGGCGGAGGATCGACGGCGGCGGGCGCGCCGGGGGTGCGTACCGGCGCCATCGTCGCCAGCAGCGCGTCCGCCTTGGCGAGGTCGGCGGGGAGCAGGTAACGCTCCATCATCCCCAGATTGGCCTTGGCGGCGCGCAGGCCGGCGCGCGCGGCGAGGAAGGTCTGCGCATAGGCCAGCGGCCAGTTCCGCTCGGCCAGGTCGCCGTTGAAGTGCGCGGTGCCGAGCAGGTACAGCGCGCGCGCATCGCCCCGCGCGGCCGCGCGCTCTATATAGGGCAGCGCCGGCTTGAGGTCGCCACGGCTGAACAGCAGCAGGCCGAGCTCGTCGCCGGCCTGCGCGTGCCCCTGCGCAGCTGCGCGGCGATACCACATGATCGCGTTCGCCGGATCGGCGGCGACGCCCTGGCCGAGCTGGTAATCGCGCGCGAGCTCGAACTGCGCGGCGGCGTCGCCGGCGGCCGCGGCAGATTTGAGCATCTCGACCGGGGCGGGCGCGGCACCATAAGCCGCGGTCGCCAGCAGGGCCGCCGCCACCAGCGTGCGCGGGCTCATCGAGTCGAATGCCCCCCCTTGATCGTGCGCAGCACCTTGCCCTGCACCGGCAGGCCGTCGAACGGGGTGTTCCCCGCGCGCGCGGCCATGCGATCGGATGCTATCCGCCAGGGCGCCTCGCTGTCGAGCACGATCAGGTCCGCCTCGGCGCCCGGCGTGAGCACGCCGCCCGGCAGGCCGAACAGGCGCGCCGGCTCCGCCGCGAGCAAGGCGAACAGCCGCTCGACCCCGATCACCCCCTCGCGCACCAGCCCGAGCGAGAGAGCGAGCAGGGTCTCCGCCCCGGCCATGCCGGGCTCGGCATCGGCGAAGGGCAGGCGCTTGGCCTCGGGCCCGCGCGGATCGTGCGCCGAGCAGATGAGGTCGATCGTGCCGTCGGCGATCGCATCCAGGCAGGCGCGGCGGTCGCGCTCGTCGCGCAGCGGCGGGGACAGGCGCGCGAAGGTGCGGAAGCCCGTCACCGCGCTGTCGGCGAGCAGGACATGCGCGGGCGTGATCCCGCAGCTCACGGGCAGCCCGCGGGCCTTGGCGTCGCGCACCAGGGCGAGCGCGCGCGCGGTGGTGAGCTGGCGGAAATGGAGCGGCGCGCCCGTCGCCTCGACCAGCAGCAGGTCGCGCGCCACCGCCAGCGCCTCCGCGTGCGCCGGCGCGGCGGGGAGGCCGAGGCGCGTCGCGGTCTCGCCCGCGGTCATCACCGCCGCGCCGGCGAGGCCGCCATCCTCGGCATGCGCGACGGTGCGCAGGCCGAGCCCGCCGGCATAATCGAGCAGCCGGTGCATCACCCCCGAATCGGCGATCCAGCCGCGTCCGGTCGCGACCCCGCACGCGCCGCCGCGGCGCATCAGCCCGATCTCGGCGAGTTCGCGACCCTCCAGCGCGCGCGTCGCCGCCGCGAGCGGGTGGATCCACACGCCGGGCTTGCCCGCCGCCGCATGCTGGACCAGGGCGACCGTATCGAGCGGCTGCGCCTGATCGGGCATCAGCACCGCGCGCGTGATCCCCCCCGCCGCGAACGCGGGCGGATCGACCGCGAACACGCCGACATCGATCAGCCCCGGCGCGACCAGCGCGCCGCGCGCGTCGATCCGCGCGGCATCGGCGGGCATTTCGAAGCCGCCGATCGCGGCGATCCGGCCGTCGCGCACCAGCACGCCGCCGGGGACGATACCGCCGGGCGTAACGACGCGGCCGTCGAGGATGGCGAGCGCGCTCACCACCCCGCCACGCCGCGCCGCCCGCGCGTGAGCACGTCGAGGCACGCCATGCGCACCGCGACGCCCATCTCGACCTGCTCGGGGATGGCGGATCGATCGAGATCGTCGGCGACGTTGCTCGCGATCTCGACCCCGCGGTTCATCGGCCCGGGGTGCATCACCAGCGCGTCGGGCGCGGCGCGCGCGAGTCGCGCCGACGTGAGGCCGTGGAGCGCGTGATATTCGCGCGGCGAGGGGACGAAGCCCCCGCTCATCCGCTCGCGCTGGAGCCGCAGCATCATCACCACGTCGGCGCCGTCGAGCCCGGAATCGAGGTCGGTGAAGCGCTCCACCCCCATCCGCTCGATCCCTGCGGGCAGCAGGGTCGGCGGGGCGACCACGCGCACCGAGGCGGCGAGCGCGGTCAGCGCCAGGATGTTCGACCGCGCGACGCGGCTGTGCAGCACGTCGCCGCAGATCGCGACGGTCAGCCCGGCGATCCGCCCCTTGCGCCGGCGGATGGTGAGCGCGTCGAGCAGCGCCTGGGTCGGATGCTCGTGCCGCCCGTCGCCCGCGTTGAGCACGGGGCAATCGACCTTGTCCGCGATCAGCTGGACCGCGCCCGATTGATCGTGGCGGATGACGATCATGTCGGGGCGCATCGCGTTCAGCGTGATCGCGGTGTCGATCAGCGTCTCGCCCTTCTTCACGCTGGATTGCGCGGCGTGCATCGCGACGACGTCGGCGCCGAGCCGCTTGCCCGCGATCTCGAACGACAGCAAAGTGCGCGTCGAGTTCTCGAAGAAGGCGTTGATGAGCGTCAGCCCGCGCAGCCGGTCGTCGCGCCGCGCGGCGGCGCCGTCGCGCGCGACCCATTGCTCGGCCTCGTCGAGCAGGAACACGATCTCGTGCGGCTGGAGCCCGGCGATGCCGAGCAGGTGGCGATGCGGAAACGGGGGCGGCTCGGCTCCGGCGGTGTGGCGGCTGGAGGGGGCGGCGGGCATCAAAGCCGCACCCTAGCCCCCGCCGGCGGCAAGCTCAAGCCGCGTGCCCGGCGGGTAGCGTCTCGCTTGGGTGTTAGGCCGCTGCGATCGCGGCAACGGCATCGGCCGGTCGCGCAAGACCGTCTCGTCTCGGACCCCAGCGGCATTGCGCGGAAGGTGACAAAGGTGACGCCACGTCACTCCCCGATCGCTCCCTCCCGATGCGCCGGCAGTGGCTGCGGAGGGAATATCGACGATGCAAAGAGCGAAGCTGCGCAGAGGACTGCCCGGCAGCAAACGTGTACACGATATGTTCTGTCCTATCAATGGCGATTATATACCTTGCAAACTCACTCGATCTCGCATCGGCCAGCCCTAGCTTGCACCACCCGAAATAAGGCCATTGGGCGTTCCGCGTTTTCGACGTATGCGATCTCTGATGCCGTTTCTTCGGCCTTCACGAACCCTGCGGAAACGTTCTTCGTAACGCGAGCAGCTATTGATGGCCTACAGCCGACGACCACCGCTGCCGCGATCTCGTTTGACGGCCCGGTCGCCCGGGCCAACTTGTAGGATGTCCGATGCAAACATGCCTCGACATCATCAGCCGCAACTTTCGGAGCGACATTTTCGCAGATGCGCGCGTCAGGCAGTGCGGTTCGATGGCAAGCGCTCAACGGCACGAGAAGAACCCAAGCCCATCTCACTCTGGCTTCTCCGGCTCCGGGCTCGGCTTAACCGCCACCACCTTCTTCAACCGCTCATCCCAGCGAGCTTCATCCTCGTCCGCCTCTAGCTCGCGGGCGAGGACTTTCAACTTTTCTGACTGGGACTTATCCTTCATCATCGTTGTCATCCTCGTCCAATCCCAAAGATCGGAGCTTATTTGCGCTAGTCGCAGCGTTGCGCCCCACGGTATAGCAGTAGAGGGCCGTCGGCGAAATCATCACCCTTCGACCCTCAACCTCCATGTCAGGCAGCTGAAGCGTCTTAGTGGTGAAAAATGAAGTCTGCATTTTAGGATGCTTTGAAAGGAGGGTGCGTAGGTGACGTAGTTCTTCTTCTGGCTTTGAGGTAATCCTGTCGGACCACTTAATCTCTCCTGCCCAATACGCCTTCTGAGCGGCCTCGTTAATTAGGACGACATCAACCTCGCCTAGCCGCCACCTAGCATAGCGCAGCGAGGAAAACGACAGCGAGTGCTGCCACTGACTGAAGACAGCCGACTCAGCGAGATGCCCGATAAGCGCATTATCGTTTTCCTTGGCGGCAGAGAAGAGCGCAGCCCTCATTGAGGGATTGCTCAGATAGATTTTGAAGTTCCTTTCCCGCTGCATCGATCTACAGGTCTGGTCAACCGTTGGCAGCTTTATAATGAGAAATGCGTTCTCAAGATATTCTATGTAAGTGCGAACAATGTTCTTGGAGACACCAGACTCTTTTGCAGATCTTTTCATAGCTAGCTTCTTGCCCTGCATTGTAGGCGAGAAACATGAAGAGCTTCTTTAGCTCCTGAATATTGTTAATCCCGTAAAGACTCGGAAGATCGTTAAGCAGGACCTTTTCAACGATATCACTTCGGATGAACCTGTCGGGGTTCTTGCGAACCTCCTCATTAAAGACTGCCTCAGGGTATCCACCATAATTTAGATAATCGATGAATATCTTATTCAGCTGCCTTATATCGGAACAGGTATAGCGCCCCTTTTTGATTTTATCGGCCTGAACTAAGTGGTCGTTATGCGAGAATTCAACATATTCGCTGAAGGTCAGCGGAGGCAGAATGAAGTCTGAAAAACGTCCAGCGCCGGACTCTTGGCTTCTCAATTTTAGAGCCGCCGCCGCCGAACCGGACGCAATAAATCGTACATTGGGATATGAATCTACCAAGTCCTTAAGGTGAACCTGCCAATCCTTCAGATATTGAATTTCATCGAACATAATAAGGCATTGCTCTGCTCTTGAGGCTGCCGGTAGGGCATCAACGAAGAACGAGAGAGGCAGGTTTGAATACAAAGGGGTATCGATGCTGGCGTAGAGAATATTTTGCCCGGATATGCCTTCTCTAAGGGCCTCAGCTGCCAGCTGCCGGGTCATTACAGTTTTCCCGACGCGGCGCGGGCCGAGTAAGATAATTGCGCGCTGGATTTTAAAATTCAGCGCGAGTTGGCAGAACGGCGCGAAATACACCCGTTTCGGAAGGTTCGACGTGGGCAGGCTGTCTGGATCGCCCCGCTCCCACCAGGCGTTATCCAGCGCCAATCGCGCGTCGATGTCATCTCGGGAAATTTGGAGCATAGCAAATAAGCTACTCCTGACGGGCTTAACCGTCAAACTGGCTCTAAGTCACTGATATAAATGTACAAAAGAGGCACAGTTAGACCGGTCTGGGGGGACTCAAAGCGTCGCTATATGGAACTGTTCCACTTCCGATGCGGCTTCGTTCGCCAATGGGAACGGTGCGCCCCTTCGCTTTAGGCGTAGCAGGCGTCTTGCTCACCAGCTGTCCTATAGGTGAGGCGCTTGCCCTTGATGCCCTTCAAGGCCTTGTCGCAGCGCATCGGATTGGTGATGCCGAGCTTGGCGCGGTTGCTGTAGCGGAAATCGAACTCCGCCAGATAGCGGTGCAGATGCTGCTCGCCGCAATGCTGATAAACGCCCTTCATGCCACGCTTGAAGATGGAGAAACTGCCTTCGACCGTGTTCGTGTAAACGTCGCCGCGCACGTACTCGCCAGCGGCGTGGTTGACCGTTTGATGGCTGGCGAGCTGCCGTGTTTGCAAGGTATACAATCCGCCCTGTCAATGGAGACTTCAGCCCCAAAAGTCGCCGTTCGCGGGCCCGTGAACAAGCCCAATGGCGGACGTACCAATTGCGGAGATTCGCTCAGGGCGAGCGGCTTTTGGGTGGTCCGACCTAGGACGCGAGTGACCTATCCGGTCGCGGCGTGAACCGCATCACCAGCCGGTCAAAGCCAAATTCCGCAAGAGTGCCGCCGGCCGAAGCCACGGGTGGTTCCGAAGGATCGAGTTCGATCTTGCACACCCGTCGAGCAAGGAGGCGGAGCATCGCCGAGGCCTCCAATCGCGAAAGCCAAACCCCGAGGCAGGAGTGGATTCCTTGCCCGAACGCGAAATGGGCACGGTGACCCGCGTCCGGATTGAAGCGTTCGGCATCGGCGAACGTCTCCTCGTCACGATTGGCCGATCCGAGCAGCAGCAGCACGAGCATGTTCGCCGGGATGGTCGTTCCGTCGATCTCGACCTCGCGGGTCGTGATCCGCTGGATACGCTGAAATGAGGGGCGCGTTCGCAACACCTCTTCCAGGAAAGGGTTGATGAACTCCGATCCTTGAAGACGCGTTCCAGATACTCCGGATGCTGCGACAGGATATAGCATGAATTGCTGATCAGGTTGGTCGTGGTCGTATGACCGGCGATTAACAGCAGGCTGATCAGCACGATGCCCTCTTGGAGCGTCATATCGTTGGAAGCAACCAGTTCGACGACCAGCGCGACGATGCCGCCGGCGTCATATTCGTGTCGCGCCATGATGCCGTTCAGGAGCGTAGCTGCCAGATCGAACGCGGCTCGCTCTTCCTCCGACGGTTCGATGCCCAGGCGAATCGACATGATATAGCTTGACTGGAGCGTGGTGAGTTCGCGCAGCTGCTCCACATATGCCGGCAGGATGCCGAGCAGCCGGCTGATCAGCGTGATGGTGAGCGGCGCGCCGAGTTCCCCCACGACGTCGCAGCCGCCAGCGGCGAGCCCCGCGTTCAGCAGTTCCTCCGCCAGCGCGTTGACGCTGGGCAGGAGCGGCAGAACGGCGGTTCGCGAAAAACGCGCGGCGACCATCTTGCGCAAACGCTCATGCTCCGGCGGGTCGGCGAAGAGCAGCGCCGGCAGCGGCGTCGTATTGCTCGAAAAGGTTTTAAGATCCATCAGCACCCGCGAGATGTCCGCGCGCCGGCTGAGCACGAAACACGGCCGGCCGAACATGCTGGTCTTC